>CAIODK010000157.1 GCA_903856995.1 uncultured Burkholderiales bacterium | reverse complement strand
GAATGGCACACACAGCGTTTCACCAAATACGATGCCACCTACATAGCCAAAGAGAGCGCGTGCAAACGGAATGCCCACTGAGCCACCACTGTTACCCGTGGAGACCGAGCAAAGCAGCACCGGTTTGTCGACGAAAGGATTGTCAAACGAGGAGTCAATGTAGGCCAAGCGAGACACCCAATCGATCATGTTTTTCAAATACGGAGTGAGTTGTCCGTTGTACTCTGGGCTGGCCACGACGATGCCATCACACGCCACAAACGCTTGGTGTAACTCGGCCACTTGGGCACGAACAGCCGGATCATTTTCCAAATCTTGATTGAACAGCGGCAGGTTTTCGGCAAATGGCATTGCCGTCAAGAAGTCGCATGAACCCTCTAACTGTTGTGCGATGTGGTTTAAGAATCGTGCATTGAGCGATTCTTGGCGCTGGCTACCAGAGAGTAACAAAAGTTGGGTCATACGTTAGTCATTCGGGTGTCAGGCCTGCGCTTTGGATGGCCGCATGCCATGCTGTGAGTTGTTTCTTTGAGTACTGGCTTAACTTCTCGGGTGAAGAGCCAGATGGTTCGAAGCCAAGTTTGGCGAATTCAACACCGACATCATCACGCAGCAAAACTTCGTTGATGGCGCGCGACAAACGGTGGGTTATTTCTTGCGGTACGTTGGCAGGGCCAAACACACCCGCCCAAGGAACGATGGGTAAATCACGCATACCTGCCTCATGCCAAGTGGGGACATCTGGCAAGAGCGGACTGCGGTGATCCGACAGGGTGGCTAAGGCTTTTAATTTTCCGTCTCGCACAAAAGGCAGTGCATTGACTGGTGTGGCAAACATCAGTTGAATTCGGCCGGCCACAAAGTCTGTCATGGCAGGAACTTCGCCTTTGTAGGGCACTTGCGTCATGTGCAGTTTGGCTTGAGAGCTCATTTCAGCTGCCATCAAGATGGAGGCCACATTGCCAGTGCCGTAATTGACTTGCCCGGTATGGGTATGTTCGTAAGCAATGAATTCATGGAGCGTTTGCGCAGGCACGCTCGTGTGTGCAAACAAGAACATTGAAAACTTACCTGCCGTACTGATCGGAGTGAAGTCTTGGATCGGGTCGTAGTGGATGGCTTTGTGCAACGAGGGCACAGCAGACATTGCGCCATAGGTGGCCATGAATAGCGTGTAGCCGTCGGGTGCTGCGCTGGCCACTGCTTCAGCGGCAATCGCGCCATCTGCACCAGGCTTGTTGTCAATCACGACTGGTTGGCCTAATTTGTCGGCCAAGGGTTTGGCCATGAGGCGTGCGACCAAGTCGGCGCTGCCGCCTGCTGGGAAAGGCACAACCAAGTGAATCGGTTTGTTTGGGTATGTCTGGGTTTGTTCCGCGCCGACTGCCGTTTGCATACAGATTAGGGCAACCAAGCCCAATGAGGCGAACAGGCTGAGGGAGTGAGGGCGAATGGTGGGCACGGGGTATTTATCTTTGATTGAACGTTATGCTTTTTGTATGACCTTGCGAGTTCTCACCCACAAGGTCATCGTCGCGTTAAGCCGTGGTGTTCACCACGCCACTCGCGGCATCCATACTCTTCAACTTGTCATCTAAGCTTTGTAAAAAGTTAGTGACAGACGCTGTCGAGCTTTGACCACCCATCTGACCCACTAGGTTTGCAAAACTCGATTGCAAATTGTTGGTCAGCGATGTGCTGCTGGAGGCTGCTGTGGTTGCATTGGCTGTGACGCCGGCCGTGCCACTCAGTTCTTGAATCAAGCCTTCCAAGCTCGCTTCTAACTGGGCGTTAGAAGGCGCTGTGGTGCCTCGACTGCCTAGAAAGGCCTGAGTGCTTGCCGGGCTAGTGACACCAGAACTTGCCGTCACCGCTGTTGGCGGAGGCGGCATGTTCAGCAAGAAACTACCTTGCCCATTCGGACCTGCTGTGGTTTGGCCTTGTTGCTGTAACGCGGCTTCTAAGTTTTGGATAAAACTGTTGAAAGCTGTGTCAGTGCTTGAGGCTTCTGCCGTGGTACCTGTGGAGGTAGATGACGTGCTGTCAGACGCTTGGGTCGCCGCTTTCGCGTGATGGTGACCGCCACGTGCTGCATGCATGGCTTTGGCCGCTTGCTGCGCACCTGCCAAGTCGCCAGCTTGCAAAGCAGTACCGACTTTCGTCAGTGGGCTGTTGCTAGAGCTGGTATTGGTTTGGACGCTTGCAAATGCTTTTTGAGCACTTGCAAGATCGCCCGACTGCAATGAAGAAAATAAATCCTTCATGCCTTGTTGGCGTTGTTGCCAACCGCTGACAGAAGCGCTAGCTTGGCTATTCGCCCAGCCAGCGCTTGAACTGCCTACTCTCATACCCATGTTGTTCTCCTTCAAGAGATTGATTTAATGCAAACCCGATCCATGAAAATCAATGATTTACATAGGAGCTAGCCCGCAATATCCACGCCATTCACATGGGTTTACAAAGTAAAGTTCTTTATGAACTGACAACGAATTAATTGGTAGTCGTTTGCATCCTGTGGATGCTGTGGATGCAAGGCGTTTCGTGGGTGCGGCGGACAGTGGTCGCCACGTCAGCGGCAACGCGTTGCCGCTTCGCCTAGACTGTGGTGGTTGCCTGGCAAGTGCCTGCCGCTGCGTTAGCATCTTTACAAGGTAAAGAGACTCAAGACTTCTTCATTTGGGTCGATCTTGAGAGATGTACAGAAGCCAATTTGGCATCTCACGTTATGAAGGAAATCACCATGGGTATGCGCGTAGGAAGTTCATCGGCCTCGATGGGCAGTCAAGCATCAGCCGTCAGCGGTTGGCAACAACGCCAACAGGGAATGAAAGACCTGTTGGCAACGCTCAATGCGGGCGACTTGGCCGGGGCTCAAAAAGCATTCGCCTCATTTGCAGCCAAGAACAACATCAAGAGTGACAGCCCCATGGGTCAGCTCGGTGATGCGTTAAAAAATGGCAATTTGGCAGCGGCTGAAAAAATTGCACAGTCTTTGCAAAAGAACCGTGCGACAAGCCCTGTGTCGGCACAAGCCAACGCAAATAACCAGCAAGTGCCCTCGACCTTAGCCATGATGCGTGGTCAAGGCGGTCAGATCGACACCTTGGTTTAAGCCGGTTTCTCTCAGACAACAAAAAACCCGCCAGCTGGCGGGTTTTTTGTGACTTTGGGATCGATCAGTGGTTGTCTGTCAATTGGTCCAAGATCGCTGGGTTTTCCAGTGTCGAGATGTCTTGTGTGATGGCCTCGTTCTTGGCCAAGCTACGCAACAAGCGACGCATGATCTTGCCGGAGCGAGTCTTAGGTAAGTTGTCACCGAAACGGATGTCTTTTGGTTTGGCGATGGGGCCAATTTCTTTGCCCACGTGGTCACGCAAGATTTTGGCGATCGCTTTGGCTTCGTCACCTTCTGGGCGTGAACGTTTCAACACCACGAACGCGCAGATGGCTTCGCCGGTGGTGTCGTCAGGACGACCCACCACAGCAGCTTCAGCGACCAACTCGGTGCAGCTCACCAAGGCGGATTCGATTTCCATCGTGCCCATGCGGTGGCCAGACACGTTCAACACGTCATCGATACGGCCAGTGATGGTGAAGTAGCCTGTTTTTTCGTCGCGGATCGCACCGTCGCCAGCCAAGTAGTACTTGCCCTTGAATTCTTCTGGGTAGTAGCTCTTGATGAAACGCTCTGGGTCGTTCCAGATCGTACGAATCATGGAAGGCCATGGGCGCTTGACGACCAAGATGCCGCCTTGGCCGTTAGGCATGTCATGGCCAGCTTCGTCCACCACGGCGGCTTGAATGCCAGGGAAGGGGAGCGTGCAAGAGCCGGGAACCATCGGGGTCACGCCGGGCAGGGGGGTGATCATGTGGCCACCTGTTTCGGTTTGCCAGAAGGTGTCAACGATCGGGCAACGGCTTGCGCCCACGTGCTTGTAATACCACTCCCATGCCGCTGGGTTGATCGGCTCGCCGACAGAGCCCAACAAACGCAGGCTCGACAGGTCGTAGCTCTTGGGATGCACAGCATCGTTGGCTTCGGCCATTTTGATCAATGAGCGGATCGCGGTTGGCGCTGTGTAGAAAATCGAGACTTTGTGGTCTTGAATCATCTTCCAGAAACGGCCAGCGTCTGGGTAAGTTGGCACGCCTTCGAACACGATTTCAGTACCACCCAAAGCCAATGGGCCGTAGGTGATGTAAGTGTGGCCTGTGACCCAGCCGATGTCGGCGGTACACCAGAACACATCGTTGTCTTTCAAGTCAAACGTCCACTTGGTGGTCAAGGCTGCGTGCAGCAAGTAGCCGCCGGTGCTGTGTTGCACGCCTTTTGGCTTGCCTGTCGAACCCGAGGTGTAGAGCAAGAACAGAGGGTGCTCAGCGCCCACCCATTCTGGTTCGCAGGTGCTGGCTTGCTTGGCAGCCAAGTCGCCCAGCCATTGGTCACGGCCAGCCACCATGGCGATGTCGCCACCGGTGCGCTTGACGACCAACACGTTTTTCACAGAGTCGCAACCACCCAAAGTCATGGCTTCGTCGACGATAGCTTTCAAAGGCAGGTGTTTGCCACCGCGCACTTGTTGGTCAGCCGTGATGATGGCCACAGCGCCTGTGTCTTCAATGCGGTCACGCAACGATTGGGCAGAGAAACCGCCGAACACCACCGAGTGGGTTGCGCCGATACGGGCACATGCCTGCATGGCGGCTACGCCTTCGATCGACATGGAGATGTAGATCATCACGCGGTCGCCTTTTTGCACGCCGATAGATTTCAAGGCGTTGGCGTATTGGCAAGTCTTGGCCAGCAATTGGCTGTAGGTGACCTTGGTCACTTCGCCGCCGTCGGCTTCGAAGATGATGGCGGTTTTGTCGCCTAGGCCTTTTTCAATGTTGCGGTCCAAGCAGTTGTAAGAGGCATTCAATGTGCCGTCTTCGAACCACTTGAAGAAAGGGGCGTTGCTCTCGTCGAGCACTTTGGTGAATGGGGTCTTCCAGCTCAGCATCTCACGTGCTTGCTCGGCCCAGAAACCTTCGTAATCGGTGTCTGCTTTTTTGCAAAGCGCTTCGTAAGCGGCCATGCCGGATACGTTGGCTTGTTGAACGAATTCAGCCGATGGCTGGTAAATGGTGATGTCACTCATGGAAAGGGTCTCCTCTGGATATAGCGCATATTTTCAAAACCCTGTGACTGTGAGCCGCCGCTCTTACAAGGGTCTGACTTATTTGGGGCTGACAAACCCTAGAGCTTGTCCAATATCAATTTGACTTGATTAAGAAGTCGATTCGCTGGGCATGAGGTCGGACAAGGCTAGGTGAATACCCAGGTGTTGGTCGATAAATTGCCGTGCCTTGTCCTGCCAGCCGCCCAAGGCCGACTCGTAATGCAGCAGCCCCGGGTCGTCCATCAGGCCGTCGTTGAAGTCCAGCGGGGTGGGGAAGCGCAGCTGAAAAAGCTCATAGTTTGGTTGGTAAAGCTTAGGCGCCTGCTTGGCTGTCGCGGAAATGACGCGCAAACGGCCCTGATGGCTCCAGTCGCAAAACAAGAGGTTGCCCATGCGCAGCATCAGCACGCATTGGGTGGGCGCGATCTTGCCCAAAATCTTGGCGTAGTTCAACTCGCCAGCGGGGTCGATCTTTTGCAGCTCTTGCACGGCTTGCTCGCCCAAGGCAATCCAAGCCTCCAAGATGTGGCCGGCGTGAAAGTACGCTTCCCAAAAACGGCGGCGATAGGGGCCAATCTCGTCGTCGGTGTGACGCAAGATTTCAAAAAACGCATCCATGGTGCGGCTGGTCAGCCAGCGGCTGGCAGTTTCTATGGCTTCGCGGCGTACGCCCAGCCAACCCGCGTGGTTGTGGCGCGGGTCGCCCAAGGTGCGCAGCAGCTCGGACAGCAAGGCGTTCTTCACTTCTTGCGGCGGGTTGCGGTTAAACCAAGGCGAAAGCAGGCTGTAGGCAAACTCATCGCGACACAGGGGGTAGCGCAGACGTTGCGTGGGCTTGCCCAAGTCGTGCATGGCCCATTCGCACATGCGTTTCACATAGCCGATGGTGCTGCGCACTTCTTCAGGGGCTTGCAGGGCTTCGACGAAAGCTTGCTTGCAAAAGTTGTTCAGCCAAAAGCCTTGGGTGAGGGCGTGGCGATCTTGCCATTGCGCCAAGGTCTTGTCGGCGGGCATGCCGAGGATGTCATTGGCCACATGCACGGGGCCGTTGAGTGGGTCCAGCACATCGAGGGTGGAGATAAGGCGCTCTAAGCCATAGGCCTCTGTCTCTGACAACGAAGCCAGCACGCGTGGGTCTAGGAAAAACGCGCGGGCGGTGTGGGCCAGCTTGAGGAACACCGCATCCTCTGGTTTGAAGCTCTGCAAATAGGTGTGCAGCAAGCCACGGCCCCATTTAAGGGGGCGGCGCGAGGCGAGTGCCTCTGGCACGGCCACCTCAAAGTAGCGATCGGTCAGCGAGGCGTGGGTGTGCAAGCCGCGCTCGGGGCTCAACCACAAAGCATAGGGAATGTGCCGCCAATCACGCTGGCGCGGGGTTGGGCTGTTGGGCGCAAACTGCACGCGCTCAAACGCGCTGAAGGTGCGTTCGCCCACCGTGCGCAAGTCGGGGTCTTTGCCAAAACCACCGCCGCGCTTGGTGCGCGCAGCGTGGGCCAGCTGGTCAAAGTCTTGCGGCAGGGGGGCGAAAAACTCTTGCATCGTGATTAGCGCACGGTGTCTTGCATCTTCTTCAAGGTGCTGCTCGGGCCTTTGGTCGTCCCTGATTCGGTGGGCTGAAAGGCCAACACAAAGCGCAACTCGACGCGGCGGTTTTGGGTGTCGTTGTCTTTGCTGCTGGGGCGCTCGTCCGCGTAAGAGCTGATGCCAAACACCGGCTGCTCGCGTTCGTTGCGGTAGCTTTGCATGCCCTCGGAGCCCAGCACTTTGTACACGGCGCGCGCGCGGTCGAGGCCCAAATGCCAGTTGTTGTAGTCGCCACGGTGCAGCGGCACAGAATCGGTGTGGCCTTCAATCAGGATGGTTTCAATCTCCACCTGTTGCGGGTTGGGCGGGCAGTCGTCTGGCAGACGGCGGCGTTGTGAATAGATGTAGCAGGGCAGTACTTGCTGAAGTTGCTCGGCCGATTGGCGCAGCGTGCGCACGCCCAAGCCTTCCAGCTCGGCGCTGCCGCGTGCAAACAAAGTGTCGGCAGGCAAGCTGATGACGCCCGACACTTGGTTGATCGTCACTGGCACACCTGCGTTTTGCAGCTTGGTCCCGATGGTGTGGACCACCGTGGCCAGTGGGTCGGCGGGGGGCTCGGGCGGCTGTTCGGGCTTGCGCGAGAGCAGCACCATCACCATCACGATGAAGATGAACAGCAGGCCAATCATCAAGTCACTGGCAGAGGCCATGTAACCCGATTCTTCCACCTGCTCGTGCGTGGCTGCGGTGTTGCGGCGTGTTTTGATGAACATGGTTGACGCGTATTCGCTTTATGCCTTGTGAATTACGCCTTGGGGGGCAAAGCGTCGATGAACTCGTCCAACACTTCTTCGAGGTTGGTGATGCTGCCACTCAGCTGGTTCACCGCGCTGGCCAAGTGTTGGTCCATCTTGGTGTGCAGGTCTGCAATTTGTGTGCTGTAGCCCGACACACCTTTGGTCAGGGCATCCACCGT
>CAIODK010000156.1 GCA_903856995.1 uncultured Burkholderiales bacterium | reverse complement strand
GGCCAACAGTTGCGCTTCCCCGCCGGCCATCCACAGCTGGCGTTGCTGGGGGCCATCGAGGCCAAAGCCGCCCAAAGCGTGACCATCGAGCTACCGGCCCGCTTGGCGTGGAACGAAGAGCGCACGCAACGTATTTATCCGGCGTTTGCAGGACGGGTACTGACGCTCAATGCAGACATCGGGCAGTCCGTTCAAGCCGGACAAGTGCTGGCAACCTTGGCATCCCCAGAGTTTGGCGCAGCCCAAGCAGACACAGCCAAAGCCATGGCAGACGCCCAAGTGGCGGAGCGTGCGTTGGCGCGCCACCAAACCTTGTTTGAAGGCGACGTGATCTCGCGCAAAGAGCTGGACATGACAGAGGCCGAAGCCCTTCGCGCCAAAGCCGAACTGGCCCGCGCGCAAGCACGCACACGCATGTATGGCAGCGCCAACACGGTCAACCAACAGCTCGGGCTAGCTGCCACCATTCGCGGCGTGGTGGTTGAGCGCAACCTGAGCGCGGGCCAAGAAGTACGCCCCGACCAAGGCGGCCCAGGCAACCAAGCCCTGTTCGTGGTGAGCGACCCCACGCTTTTATGGGTGCAAATAGATGCGCGCGAGTCAGACACAGCTTCGCTCAAGCCAGGCACAAAAATCATTTTGACCTTGCCCAATTTCCCGGATCAAACATTCGAAGCCAAGATCACGGCGACCGGCGACTTCATCGACAGCAACACCCGTTCGATCAAAGTGCGCGCCGTCATCGACAACACGCAACGTTTGCTCAAAGCCGAAATGCTGGGTACCGCACGCATTGAACGCAAACTGGCTGCGGGCGTTTTGGTGCCCGCCAGCGCAGTGCAATTACGCGGCATCGAACACTGGACCTACATACAAACAGAACCCGGCGTGTTTGAACCGCGCCGCGTGAAGCTGGGCTACGAGGGACCACAAGAAGTGCTCATCATCGAGGGTGTGCAGGCGGGTGAATGGGTGGTGAAAGAGAACAGCTTGTTGTTGGCGCGTGAGTTTCGCAACGCCCAAGACGAAGCGATGCAGCACACCCCCGCCCCAGGCGCTGCCGCGCCAACCAGCGGGTCCGCACCGAAATGAAACGTCTCATTGACTATGCACTGAACCAGCCGCTGTTCATTCTGCTGGGCACCTTGCTGTTTGTGATGGCGGGCGTGTTTGCGTTTAAAAACTTATCGGTTGAGGCCTTTCCAGACGTCACCGATACGCAGGTGACGGTGATTGCGCTCTACCCAGGCCGCGCTGCAGAAGAGGTGGAAAAAGAAGTGTCTCTGCCGATCGAGGTGGCGCTCTCTGGTTTGCCCAATTCGATCCGTGTGTTCTCGCACACACAGTTTGGCTTGTCATTCACAGTCGTCACGTATGACGACAAGGCCGAGGTCAATCTGGCACGTCAGCAAGTCAACGAACGACTCAACGGCGTGGACTTACCGACGGGCGTGCAAGCCAACATCATGCCCAACGCCACGCCAGTTGGCGAGGTGATGCGCTATCGACTCAAAGGTGACGGCAAAACATCCACTGAGTTACGAACACTGCAAGATTGGACCGTTGAACGTACGTTACGCCAAATCCCAGGCGTCGCGGACGTGGTCGGCATGGGTGGCTACATCAAGCAATACGAGGTGCAGCCTGACATGCAAAAGCTGCGCGCCTACAAACTGACCCTGCAAGACTTGCAAGACGCCATGGGCCGCGGCAACGCCAACGCCGGCGGCAGCTACGTGGCGCAGGGGACGCAACAATTCGCGATCAGAGGCATTGGTTTGCTGCACTCGTCACAAGACATAGGCAACATCGTCGTCACCGCACGCGGCAATACGCCCGTACTTGTGCGTGATGTGGCGACCGTCGCGATCGGTGCCGTCCCCCGCCTAGGGACGGTCGGCCAAGACATGGACGACGACGTAGTGACTGGCATCGTCATCATGCGCAAAGGCGAAAACCCCAGTGTCGTGTTGAAGGGCGTGAAAGAAAAACTCATCGACTTGAACGAGCGTGTGCTTCCCAAGGGGGTTCAAATCGTGCCGTTTTATGACCGCACGTGGTTGATGGACAAGACCTTAACCACCGTGTTTAAAAACCTCGTCGAAGGTGCGCTGCTGGTGTCGCTGGTGTTGTATTTGTTCTTGTCGAACATGCGCGCCTCACTGGCAGTAGTGGTGGTGATCCCGCTCGCCTTGCTGTCAACATTTTTGGGGCTCAAGATTTTGGGCGTCCCAGCCAACTTACTCAGCCTGGGTGCGATGGACTTTGGAATCATCGTGGACGGCGCGGTGATCGTGATTGAAAACATCATGCACCGACTGGCCGAGCGCGGTGAGGGCATGAACGAGAAAGAGCGGCGCACACTCATCGCCAATGCGGCAAGCGAGGTGGGACGCCCTACCGTGTTCTCGATGCTCATCATCATTGCTGCGCACATCCCGATTTTTGCTTTGCAACGCCATGAGGGTCGGATCTTCCAGCCGATGGCGCTGTCCGTCACCACCGCCTTGGTGGGTTCGTTGATTTTCTCGCTCACCCTCGTCCCTCTGCTGGCCTATTGGATGTTGCGCAAAGGCGTGCCGCACGGTGACAACGGTTTGGTGTCATGGGCCAAACGTATTTATGAGCCCGTGCTGAATTGGGCAATCGACAAGCCACGCAAGGTCGTCGCGATTGCTTTGAGCGGGTTTGCCGTGTCTGTTTTGGCGGCTGCTAGCTTGGGGTCTGAATTTTTACCCGAGCTCAACGAAGGCACCTTCTGGGTGAACTGGGACATGCCGGCCAGCGTGTCGCAGGAAGAGGCAACCAAGGTGCTGCGCAAAGCGCGCTTGCAACTCATGAGCATTCCTGAGGTGCGCACCGTTGTCTCTAAAGCCGGTCAACCAGAAGACGGGACCGACCCCAAAACGCTGAGCATGGCCGAAGTGTTTGTGGACGTCAAACCCGTTGAGGAATGGCGCAAGGGCATGACCCGCGAATTGTTGATTGAGGAAATGGACCAGCGGCTGGCCGTCATTCCTGGCGTAGACCCCGCGTTCTCAATGCCAATTCGAGACAACGTGCTGGAGTCGATTTCACAAATCAAGGGCCAGATCGTGGTGAAGGTGTCAGGGGACGACTTGGACGAACTGCGCCGCACCACACAAGCGATGCAGCGAGAGTTCAAACAAGTGGTCGGCGTACAGCGCGCAGAGATCGACCGCTTAGGTGAGGTGCCCCAGCTGGTCATCGACATTGACCGCGACCGCGCAGCCCGTTTGGGCCTGAATGTGGGAGATATTCAAGACGTGATTGAGTCCGCCTTGGCCGGCCGCGCCACGACCCAAATTTGGGAAGGTGAGCGAAAGTTCACGGTGGTGCTGCGTTTGGCGGGAGACCGCCGCTCGGTCGTCAACCTCCCCGCCACGCCCATCGCATTACCGGGCGGCGGCTATGCCACGCTTGAGAATGTCGCGACCATTCGCCAAGGCAGCGGCGCCATGAACATCGCACGGGAAGCGGGTCGACGCACCATGGCTATTGGTATTTTCGTCAAAGGACGTGACATGGGTTCGGTCGTCGCCGACATGAAAGCACGCGTCGCCAAGAACGTCACGATCGCTGATAACTATGCCGTCACTTGGTCAGGTGAATTTGAAAATCAAGAGCGCGCCATGCAACGCTTGGGGGTGGTGGTGCCCATTTCACTGCTGCTGATTTTTGTGTTGCTGTTCGATGCTTTCGGGTCATTCAAAACAGCGGGTCTGATTTTGATCAACGTCCCGTTAGCCTTGATCGGGGGGTTCGTGGCGTTGTGGATATTCAACATCCCCTTGTCGGTCTCTGCGGCGATTGGCTTCATTGCCCTCTCGGGGCAGGCCGTGCTCAACGGGGTGGTGATGTTGTCCGTCTTTCAGCAGCTGCGTAACGCGGGCTACACCGTCATTGATGCCGTCAAAGAAGGCGCCCTGCAACGCCTGCGCACGGTGTTGATGACCGCCATGCTTGCCGCGTTGGGCTTGCTGCCGATGGCCTTGAGCCATGACATCGGCTCAGAAACGCAGCGCCCCTTGGCCATCGTTGTGATTGGTGGTTTGGTCACCGCCACCTTGCTGACCTTGGTGGTCTTGCCGGCTTTGTATGTGGCGTGGTTTTCAGGCAAGCCCCTGCAGCGGCAGGTGACTTAGGGCTTCCAGCGCTTGAGCAGCAAAGCGTTGGTCATCACGCTGACCGAGCTGAGGGCCATCGCCGCACCCGCCACCACAGGGCTCAAGTAGCCCATGGCGGCCAGCGGAATACCGGCGGCGTTGTAGGCAAATGCCCAGAACAAATTTTGACGAATCTTGGCCACGGTGCGGGCCGATATGTCGAGCGCTCCTGCAACCAAGGCCACGTCCCCGCGCATCAGCGTGATGCCTGCGGCCTGCATGGCCACATCAGTTCCACCCCTTTGCCCGTCCGCATGCACGTTGGCCATGGCCATGCCGACATCTGCTGCGGCCAAAGCAGGCGCATCGTTGATGCCGTCGCCCACAAAGGCCACCACGCGTGGCACACCGCCTTCGCCCTGCTGCAAGCGGGCCACCAAGGCAGCCTTATCGCTGGGCATGACCTCGGCATGCACCTCCTCGGGATAGAGGCCCAATCGCAACGCCATGGCTTGCGCAGCGCCGGTGTTGTCCCCCGAGATCATGACCAAACGTAAACCCCGCGCTCGCAGCGTCGCAAGGGCCGCTTGCACGCCCGGTTTGGGCTCGTCCCCAAAGCCCAGAATGGCCAAGGGCGTCACGCCATGCGCCGCACGTTCGGCCAACACAGAAACTGTCATGCCCTGGGCTTGCAGTGCTTGGGCTTGGGCCAGCCACGACCCTTGCGGCACACCGAGTGCCGCCAGCCAGCGCAGGCTACCCAGCAACAAGGGTCGCCCCGCGACCAAACCCTCGCTGCCAAAACCAGGCACGGCCGTGACGCCTTCGGGCGCAACCCATGCCACGTCTTGCGCTTTAGCCGCCTGCACGACGGCATGCGCCAACGGGTGGTCGCTGCCGCTTTGCAAGCTCGCACACAGCGCGAGTAAGTCTTGCGAAACATCGGTCGGTTGCGCAGCAAGCAACGACAACAAACGCGGTTGACCCACGGTCAGCGTGCCCGTTTTATCAAACGCCACGGTGTCCACTTGGTGTGCCACCTCTAAGGCTTGTGCGTCTTTGATGAGGATGCCGTACGTTGCCGCCACGCCCGTGCCCGCCATGATGGCCGCAGGCGTCGCCAAGCCCAAGGCGCACGGACAAGCAATCACCAGCACCGCCACGCAATGGATGAGCGACACCTCTAGGCTATGGCCGGTGAACCACCAAGCCAAAAAGGTCGCCAAGGCGAGCACCAAGACCACGGGAACAAACACAGCAGAAACTTGGTCTACCAAGCGCTGAATCGGGGCCTTGGTGGCTTGCGCGTCTTCGACCAAACGAATGATGTGGGCCAACACGGTGGCGGTACCGATGGCGCACACACGAACCACCACACGCCCATCGCCATTGATGCTGCCACCCGTGACACGCGCATCCACTGCTTTGTGCACAGGCAAGGGCTCGCCCGTGAGCATGGACTCGTCCACTTGGGTCTGCCCCTCCAACACCACACCATCCGCCGCAAAGCGTTCTCCTGGCAAGACCACCAAGCGGTCACCCACCAGCAGCTCTTCAATCGGAACATCCATCTCCCCGTCGCGGGTGATCACGCGCGCGCGCGCAGGTCGTAACGCATGCAGGGCACGAATGGCGTCGGTGGTTTGGCGCTTGGCTCGCGCCTCCAGCCACTTACCCAACAACACCAGCGTGATGACAACCGCCGAACCTTCGAAATACAAATGCACCATCGCCCCGGCGGGGGCCATGAGCCACAGCCACACCGACAAAGCCCAGCCGGCGCTGGTGCCCAATGCCACGAGCAGGTCCATGTTGCCGCTACCAGCCAGCAATGCGTGCCAGCCCGCTTTGTAAAAGCGGGCGCCCAACACAAACTGCACCGGCGTCGCCAGTAAGAACTGCCAAAGGGCAGGCAGCATCCAGTGCTGACCAAGGGCGTCACCCACCATCGGCAACACCAGAGGCGCGCTCAGCAGCAGACCAATGGCCACCGGCAAAAAGCCGGCCCATGCACCCGCAGGCACATGCTCCAAATGTTCTGCGGACAACGGCTCATAACCCGCCTCACGGACCGCGCGACGCAAGCGGGCGCTTTGGGTTTGCTCAGCATCGTCCGAGAGGCCTGGGGCCCAAGTGACGCGGGCGGACTCCGTCGCCAGATTCACACTCACCCCCGCCACCCCCGGGACTTTGGCAATCGCGCGTTCAACACGCGCCACACATGAGGCGCATGTCATGCCACCAATACCAATATCGCAGGACAATTCATTCATGGTGTAAGGTTACATCTTTATTCGAGGTCACTTATGGAACACACATTTGAAGTTCAAGGCATGACGTGCGGTCACTGCGAAATGGCCGTCAAAAAAGCGGTGATGCGCTTAGACCCGCAGGCGCGCGTTGACATTGACCGC
>CAIODK010000155.1 GCA_903856995.1 uncultured Burkholderiales bacterium | reverse complement strand
TTGTTCTTGCGCGTCTGGCAACCCAAAACCATTTGGACCTCACCGTCGCTCAAAGGTCACGAGACCGATGGCGGTGAAGCCAAGCCGGCACAACCCGTGGTGATCCACTCGCGTGCTGCTTTGGTGAGCGCTTGGACACCTTGGGTGATCTTGTCTGTGTTCGTGTTCATCTGGGGTTTGCCTCCGGTGAAGGCGTATCTCAACAGCATTTGGGCGCCTGCATTCCCTATTGAGGGTTTGCACAACTTGATCGAGAAGATGCCACCCGTGGTCCCTAGCCCAACCAAAGAAGGCGCTGTGTACACACTGGGCTTGTTGTCTGCAACAGGCACAGGCATATTTGTAGCGGCCATCGTTGGCGCGTTGGTGATGAAGTACAAACCCACAGAAATCGTGCGTTCCTATGCACGCACGTTCTGGTTGGTGCGTTACTCGTTGTTGACCATTGTGTTGATGCTGGGCTTGGGAACGTTGACACGTTTCTCTGGCACGGACACCACCCTTGGTTTGGCGTTTGCCAACACGGGTGTCTTCTACCCCTTCTTTGGCACGTTGATGGGCTGGATTGGCGTGGCCATGACGGGTTCTGACACTGCATCGAACGTGTTGTTTGGCGGTATGCAAAAAGTGGCGGCTGAGCAATTGGGCTTGAGCGCCAACTTGATGGGCGCAGCCAACAGCTCTGGTGGCGTGATGGGCAAGATGATTGACGCGCAGTCCATCGTCGTGGCCTCCACCGCCACACGTTGGTTCAATCACGAAGGCGATATCTTGCGCTATGTGTTCTTCCACTCGATCGCACTGGCGAGCTTGGTGGGCTTGTACGTGACGCTCCAAGCGTACGTGTGGCCATTCCACTTGATGGTGGTGGGCTAAGTCCCGCATCTTCGGGTGTAATGCAGTTTTCAACGTCGATGAGAGCCAAACATGATTGCCAAAGCCATTCCAGATTTCACCCGCACATTGACCGCATTGAGCGGCATCTTAGAAAAATCCGCAGCCTCTGCACACACGCGCAAGATTGGCGAGCTGGTGTTTACGCGCGCACGTTTGTCGCCAGACATGTTCGCGCTGGCGCGCCAAGTGCAGATCGCTTGTGATGTGGCGAAGAATGGCTTCGCACGTTTGGCGGGCATCGATTCGCCCAAGTTTGAAGACACTGAAACCACATTTGAAGAATTGCAAGCACGCATTGCCAAGACCCTGGATTTCTTGCATACCGTGACGGCTGAAAGTTTGAAGGGCAGCGAAGACAAAGTGGTGTCATTCCCCGCTGGCCCTGAGCGCACTTTGAAGATGAAGGGCGATGCCTACCTCACCCAATGGATGTTGCCTAACCTGTACTTCCACGTGGTGACGGCATACAACATCTTGCGCCACAACGGGGTGGATGTGGGCAAGATGGATTACCTCAAGGGTGCAGATTTATTGGCGTGATCAGGCTTTTGGACGCCACATGTGGAACAGCTGCTCTGGACCCAGCGTGAAGTAATCCGCAGGGCCACCCCCGCGCAGGATGTGGCCCGCATTGGCGGTGTCGTACACACCGTCTTTGAGCAAGTGGTCGGCAATGTGAACACCGACTACCTCACCCAAAACCAGCCAAGTGGGTAGCTTCTGTTTGTCCAAGCCTTCGAGTTGGATGATTTGTGTGCAACGGCACTCAAATGAGACAGGGCTGTCTGCGACGCGCGGCACATCGATCACGCGTGAGGGGCCTGTGGCCAAACCGGCCAATTCAAATTCGTTCACCTCAGGGCCAACCGGTGCGCAGGTTTGGTTCATGGCCTGGGCCAAGGGGCGGGTGACGAGGTTCCACACGAACATGCCGTTCTCTTGCACGTTGCGCAAGGAGTCTTTCGCGCCGATGCTCGAAAACCCCACGATTGGCGGGATGTAGTTGAAGGCCGTGAAGAAACTGTAGGGCGCTAGGTTCAACACACCCGCATTGCTACGGGTGGAAACCCAACCGATGGGACGCGGGCCAACGATGGCGTTGAACGGGTCATGGGGCAGGCCGTGGCCGCTACGGGGTTCATAGAAATGTGTCATGTCGCTTAGGTCTTCTGCTTGCTGATCACCGCGAGCACATCCAGCTCAGTCTGTGAGGCGGTTGTGTCTGCTTCGAAATCTTTGCGTAACTTAGCTTCACCCGTCGCTTGTGCAATCAAGCTGAGTTGTGCCACCAAGAGTTTGAACTGCGCTGCCGCTAAGGCTGGATGCGCTTTGGCATCGAGTACCAAGCCGTTGGCTTGGGTGTGGTGCTCGTTTTCTTTGGCTTCAAACTCAGCGCGAGCTTCGTCGGTCAGGCGTTTGACTTCGTCATGTGACAAATGCAAACGCTCGGCTTCGGCGATGATGAGTTCGCGTTCGGCGTGGTCCAGCATGCCGTCTTGAAAGGCCAGCATCAAACTCTTTTTGAACAGCTCACGGTCGATGCGAAGCTGGTCGGTGAAGGCTGAGGCCAACAAGCCAGCAGGGATGGCAAAAATGCCAATGCCCACGAGTGCGAGTACCACGGTGAGCGCGCGGCCCATGGGCGTGATGGGCGAGATGTCGCCATAGCCAACCGAGGCCAGTGTGACCACCGCCCAGTAGATGGACTGTGGGATGTTCTCAAACTTGTCGGGTTGTGCTTCGTGTTCAAACAAAAAACCCAAGCTGGCGGTGAGCACGACCAACAGCATCATCACAAACACCGAGGCAAAGATGACTTGCCATTCACGCAGCACAACTTTGTAGAGTGTCTCGAGGGCCGAGGTGTAGCGGGTGAGTTT
>CAIODK010000154.1 GCA_903856995.1 uncultured Burkholderiales bacterium | reverse complement strand
CGTGCCACATTGGCTTGCTGCAAATCTATCACCTCTTCAGTGATGTTGCCCTCATTCGCCAACATCATGGCTTTCAGGTTGTGTCTATGCACGTCTCTTTGTGCTGTCGCACTCATCTCAAAAGACATCCCGCGCATTGGCAAAACTTTGCCAAATAGACCGAGGCCTGGAACGCCAACCAACACTAATTTTTGTATGTGTTTTGGATAATCTGCGGCGAGTAAACCTGCGGTCATCCCGCCAAAAGAAAACCCCATGACGTCGACGGCGGTACCGGCAAAGGTTCGCGTCAGAATCTCAGCGAGAAAGGGTACCAAATCATCAGCATCGTTCACGCCGGGAGGAAGATCTGAGTCGCCAAAACCGGGCAAATCCAAAACCCACACTCGCCTGTGACGTGCGAGATGCACGACGTTTCGTAACCAGTGGGTCCAACTGCCTGAGCCGCCGTGCAGCAGCACCAGTGGGGATGCGTTGGTATTGGCTGAACCCCACACATGCCAGACTGCATCACCCCATGCATATGTTTGGGTGAGGCGTTGCGCTTGCGAATGGACTTCGTTTACTTCAACCATGAATGAATCTTCCAAGAAAAAAGCCCTCTGAATAAATTCAGGGGGCTTTTTAAAGTGGTTGCGCGAGTAGGATTTGAACCTACGACCTTTGGGTTATGAGCCCAACGAGCTACCAGGCTGCTCCATCGCGCGTCAAGAGGGTTAGTATAACCTATTAAGCGGCAATTTCAGTAGTTGTTGCAACAGAAACTTCTGTGCGCTCAACCAATTCTACGAAAGCCATTGGGGCGTTGTCACCCACGCGGAAACCCATTTTCAAGATACGGGTGTAACCACCTGGACGTGTCTTGAAACGTGGGCCCAACACGTTGAACAATTTGACGACGCTGTCACGATCGCGCAAACGATCGAAAGCCAAGCGGCGGTTTGCAACGGTGGGTACTTTGGCCAAAGTAATCATCGGCTCAATGACGCGACGTAATTCTTTGGCTTTTGGCAATGTGGTTTTGATGGCTTCGTGCTCAATGAGCGAGTTCATCATGTTGCGCAACATCGCCAAGCGGTGTGATGTTGTGCGGTTTAATTTACGTAGTCCGTGTCCGTGGCGCATTTTGATTTCCTTTGATGTTTTGCCGGCCGCCGTATCAGGTACGGCCAGTGTGACGTTATGTCAGCTATTTATTTCAAGTTCAACGACGCTCTAAGCCTGCAGGTGGCCAGCTCTCGAGCTTCATGCCCAAGGTCAAACCACGAGAAGCCAAAACTTCTTTGATTTCGTTGAGTGATTTGCGACCCAGGTTAGGGGTTTTGAGCAACTCATTCTCGGTGCGCTGAATCAGATCACCGATGTAATAGATGTTTTCTGCCTTCAAGCAGTTGGCCGAACGAACGGTCAATTCCAGCTCGTCGACAGGGCGCAACAAGATCGGATCGAACTGTTGGCCGCCGCGCGGTGCAGCAGCTTCCATGATGCCGTTGATGGCGTCGCCTTCCAACTGTGCGAACACAGCCAGTTGCTCAACCAAAATCTTTGATGAAGCGCGCACTGCGTCTTCAGCAGTGATTGCACCGTTGGTTTCGATTTCCATGACCAAACGATCAAGGTCAGTACGTTGTTCAACGCGGGCGTTTTCAACGCTGTAGCTGACGCGGCTGACGGGAGAGAAAGCTGCATCCAACACGATACGACCGATGGACTTGCTTGGCTCTTCGCCGTAACGACGCACAGTACCTGGCACATAGCCACGACCTGTTTCAACTTTGAGTTGAATGTCGATCTTGCCGCCGTGCGACAAGTTAGCAATCACATGCTCAGGGTTGATGATTTCAACATCGTGAGGCACTTGAATGTCAGCAGCCGTCACAGCGCCTTCACCTTCTTTACGCAAGCTCAAAGTGACTTCGTCACGGTTGTGCATTTTGAACACAACACCTTTGAGGTTCAACAAAATGTTGACCACGTCTTCTTGCACACCATCGATCGATGAGTACTCATGCACCACGCCAGCGATAGTGACTTCAGTCACTGCATAGCCAACCATGGACGACAACAAAACGCGACGCAGGGCATTGCCCAAGGTGTGGCCATAGCCACGTTCAAACGGTTCCAAGGTGACCTTGGCGCGGTTGTGACCTAATTGCTCGACGTGAATATTTTTTGGTTTCAGCAAGTTCGTTTGCATTCAGATTTCCTCTCAATACCCCCGGTTCGTTACACCGGTAAGGCTGGGTGTCTGGACCACGCTGCGCGAGCAGGCAGCGTGGGGTGCGTTAGGTTGAAAACTTCAACCAGGATTAACGCGAGTAAAGTTCGACGATCAAAGATTCGTTGATGTCTGCAGCGAATTCGTCGCGGTCAGGCGTCTTCTTGAAGATGCCTTCAGCTTTTTCGAGATTGACTTCAACCCAAGCTGGCATGCCAACTTGTTTTGCCAACTCGAGAGCTTCCAACACACGACCTTGTTTTTTAGACTTTTCGCGCACGCTGACCACATCGCCGGCCTTAACCAAGTAAGAAGCGATGTTGACTTGATGACCGTTCACGGTGATGGCTTTGTGTGATACCAACTGACGTGCTTCAGCACGTGTTGAGCCGAAGCCCATGCGGTACACCACGTTGTCCAAACGTGTTTCCAAAAGAGTCAACAGGTTTGCGCCTGTATTACCTTTTTGGCGGTCAGCAGCGGCAAAGTAGCGGCGGAACTGACGCTCCAACACACCGTACATGCGTTTGACTTTTTGCTTTTCGCGCAATTGCAAGCCAAAGTCAGACGTACGCTGACCTGAAGTGCGGCCATGCTGGCCTGGCTTGGTGTCGAATTTACACTTGTCGCTGATAGAGCGGCGTGCGCTCTTCAAGAACAAGTCGGTGCCTTCACGGCGTGAGAGTTTGGCCTTGGGGCCTAGGTAACGTGCCACTTGAATTTCCTTATCTGATCAGCTACTCGCCATAAGCGAGGAGCCGCTGGGGGTTAGCCAGCGGCGGTGGGCTTGTGGTTAACAGTAAAAGCGAAAACGCTTAGATGCGACGACGCTTCTGTGGACGGCAGCCGTTGTGCGGCACTGGTGTCACGTCAGCAATCGAGTTGATGCGAATGCCCAATGCGGCCAAAGCACGCACCGAAGATTCACGTCCAGGACCCGGGCCTTTGATCTCAACATCAAGATTCTTGATGCCTTGATCAACGGCAGCGCGACCAGCAACTTCCGAAGCTACTTGAGCTGCGAAAGGTGTGGACTTGCGAGAGCCCTTGAAACCTTGACCACCTGAAGACGCCCATGACAATGCATTGCCTTGGCGGTCAGTGATGGTGATGATCGTATTGTTGAACGACGCGTGCACGTGCGCGATGCCGTCAGCAATGTTCTTACGAACTTTTTTACGTACGCGTGAAGCAGCGCCGCTTGGAGATTTAGCCATAGTTCAGTCCTATTATTTCTTCAACGACTGGGCTGCTTTACGCGGACCCTTGCGTGTACGGGCGTTGGTACGCGTACGTTGGCCACGCATAGGAAGACCACGACGGTGACGGAAGCCGCGATAGCAACCGATGTCCATCAAACGCTTGATGTTCATTGTTGTTTCGCGACGCAAATCACCTTCAATCGTGAATTCAGCGATCTGGTCACGGATCTTTTCGAGGTCCGAGTCAGTCAGATCTTTGATCTTCTTTGCGTAATCAATGCCAGTTGCTTCGCAAATTTTGCGAGCGCGTGTGCGACCAATACCAAAAATGGCGGTTAAGCCGATTTCAGTGTGCTTGTGTGGCGGAATATTAATGCCAGCGATACGTGCCATGTGCGTCCTCTTTAAACCAGTTCAATCAGCCTTGACGCTGTTTGTGGCGTGGATCTGTACAGATCACACGAACCACGCCCTTGCGGCGGATGATTTTGCAGTTGCGGCAAATTTTCTTGACCGAAGCCGAAACTCTCATTTCATTCTCCTAAAACT
>CAIODK010000153.1 GCA_903856995.1 uncultured Burkholderiales bacterium | reverse complement strand
CGTTAGTCGCGTTCGCCGCCAAAGATGCCCAGCAAAGCCAACAGACTTTGGAACACATTGATGACGTCCAAGTACAAAGTCAGCGTGGCGCTGATGTAGTTGGTTTCGCCGCCGTCCATCACTTGCTTCAGGTCATACAGCATGAAGGCGCTGAAAATGGCCATAGACAACATAGAAATCACCATCATGCCGGCGGATGAACCGACGAACACGTTGATGATGCTGCCCACCATCAGAACCACGGCGCCGACCATGAGCCATTTGCCCATACCCGACAAGTCGCGCTTGATGACAGAGGCCAAGCTGGCCATCACAAAGAACACGCCTGCGGTGCCGCCGAATGCGGTCATCACCAATTCAGCGCCGTTTTTGAAACCCAAGACCATGGCAATCATGCGCGAGAGCATCAAACCCATGAAAAACGTGAAGCCCAGCAGCACATACACGCCAGTGGCCGTCTCTTTGGTTCGCTCGATAGCGTAGATGAAGCCGAAGGCGCCCGCCAACATCAAGATCATGCCCATCACGCCAGACAGGGCGTAGCTGATGCCAGTGGCGACACCCACCCAAGCACCCAGCACCGTGGGCAGCATGCTGACTGCAAGCAGCCAATAAGTGTTGCGCACCACGCGGTTACGTTCGGCAGTGGGTAAGACGTAGTAGTCAACCGATTGAATGTTGTCATTCATGTGTAGTTCTCCAGATAAAACCTGACTATTCAGATGGGGCGAATTCTAAAGGTTTCAAGGGCTGGGGGCTATCGCTTACTTTTAGTGAGGATTCTTTTGCGTTTGAGTGAGGCAGTGGGGTGGCTAGAGTCAGTATGCTTGTCGTTTTATGACTCTTTAATTTTGATCTTTATGAAAACCAAGCACTTTCTCGAATCTGTCGACGTCAAAGCCATTGCTGCTGCTGCTGAAGCGGAGGCTTTGAAGAACAACTGGGCTGTGACCATCGCTATCGTGGACGACGGCGGACACCTGTTGGCGTTGCAGCGTTTGGACGGTGCTGCACCTGTCTCTTCACACATTGCCCCAGCCAAGGCGCACACCGCTGCGCTGGGCCGTCGCGAGAGCAAGATTTACGAAGATGTCATCAACGCAGGTCGCATGTCTTTTCTGAGTGCGCCTGAGATCAAAGGCATGCTCGAAGGCGGCGTGCCCATCATCAAGGATGGCCAATGCATTGGCGCTGTGGGTGTGAGCGGTGTCAAATCGACCGAAGACGCACAAATCGCCAAGGCTGGCATTGCTGCCATCGGTCTCTAACCGACTTGTGGGCGAGGTCTTCAGTAAATCAAGCGCTCTGGGCTGATTTCCTGCAGGATGGTGGTTGCGATCTCTTCGATACTTTTGTTGGTGGTAGACAGCCAACGAATGCCTGCGCGACGCATCATGGCCTCCGCTTCAGCCACCTCATGGCGGCAATTCATGAGGCTGGCGTAGTTGGAGTCTGGGCGGCGCTCATTGCGAATTTCGCTCAGTCGCTCGGGCTGGATGGTCAGGCCAAAGATTTTCTTTTTGTGCGGCATCAGGGCTGGGGGTAGCTGGCGGCGATCAAAATCTTCTGGAATCAGCGGGTAGTTAGAGGCTTTCAACCCATGTTGCATGGCCAAATACAAGCTGGTCGGGGTTTTACCGCTTCGGCTCACGCCCACCAAAATCACATCGGATAACTCTAAGTCGCGGTTAAGTTGGCCATCGTCATGTGCCAAGCTGAAGTTGATGGCTTCAATCCGGTCGTGGTATTCCTTGCTTTTGCTGGCGTCTGAGAAGCGACCCACTCGGTGGTTGGACTTGATGCCCAACTCCTGCTCAAGCGGGTTGACGAAGGTGCCAAACATGTCCATCAGCATGCTTTTGCCTTGGCAGCCTTCTTGAATCACGCTCAGAACCTCCATATTCACCAAGGTAGTAAACACAATGGGCTTGCGCCCTTCGATTTCACCCGTATGGATGATTTGTCGTACCGCTTGGTGTGCTTTGTCCACCGAGTCGACAAAGGGGATTCGGATGTGGCGGAATTTGACTTCAAATTGAGCCAAGATGGCGTTGCCAAAGGTTTCTGCTGTGATGCCTGTGCCGTCAGATACAAAGAAAACGCTGGGATTAGGCATGAAAAACTTTCAAAGTGGGTAAGGCCAAAATTCAGGATTGGCGGTTGGTGCGCTTAGTCGCGCCACCTACAATGGCAGATTATCCGAATTTCGCCACGCAGACTTTCGACCCATTCAAAAAAATACAAAGTCGCCGCGCTGCATGGCCGTCCCCGTTTTAACTTTTGGAGCTTGTCTATGACTGCACTTTTCAGCCCAACCGCCTTGGTTGTCCCGTTTGAAAAACTACGAATGACTGACGTCGAATCGGTGGGCGGTAAAAACGCCAGCCTCGGCGAAATGATTTCACAACTGCCATCTGGTGTGCGCGTGCCTACTGGCTTTGCCACCACGGCCCACGCTTTCCGCGAGTTCTTGGCGTATGACGGATTGGTTGACAAAATCAATGCCCTTTTAGATCAACTCGACACCGAAGATGTGCGCGCGTTGGCACGTGTGGGTGCTGAAATTCGCGCCATGGTGGAAGCCCAGCCGTTCCCTGCCGATTTACAAAAAGCCATCGCCGAAGAGTTCGCCATTTTGTCTGCCGGCAACGCTGCCGCGACGTTTGCGGTCCGCTCATCTGCGACGGCCGAAGATTTGCCTGACGCCTCGTTTGCTGGCCAACAAGAAACCTTCCTGAACGTGCATGGCATTGACGAAGTGCTGCACAAGATGAAAGAGGTCTTCGCTTCGTTGTACAACGACCGCGCCATCAGCTACCGCGTGCACAAGGGCTTTGCGCACGCAGATGTGGCTTTGTCCGCTGGCGTACAACGCATGGTGCGCTCTGACTTGGGCGCAGCCGGTGTGATGTTCACCATCGACACCGAGTCCGGATTTGAAGACGTGGTGTTCATCACCTCGAGCTACGGCCTCGGCGAGACCGTGGTGCAAGGCGCGGTGAACCCAGATGAGTTTTACGTGCACAAACCAACTTTGAAGGCTGGCAAGCGCGCAGTGATTCGCCGCAACTTGGGCTCCAAGCTCTTGCAAATGGAGTTCTCCACGGCTGAAGAGAAAAAAGCCACAGGTAAATTGGTCAAGACCACGGATGTGCCCACCGAACTGCGTAACCGTTACTCCCTGACTGACGCGGATGTCGAGCAATTGGCCCACTACGCCGTGGTGATCGAAACGCATTACGGCCGTCCAATGGACATCGAGTGGGGCAAAGACGGGACGGATGGGCTTTTGTACATCTTGCAAGCGCGTCCAGAAACCGTGAAGAGCCAGGCAAAAGGCCAGTCAGAGTTCCGTTACAAACTCAAAGGCCACAGCACCGTGTTGGCCGAAGGCCGCGCGATTGGTCAAAAAATTGGTACCGGCCCCGTGCGTTTGGTACATAACATCAGCGAGATGGACATGGTTCAGCCTGGCGATGTCCTGGTGACCGACATGACCGATCCAAACTGGGAACCCGTCATGAAGCGCGCCAGCGCCATCGTCACCAACCGTGGCGGGCGTACCTGCCACGCAGCGATCATCGCGCGTGAGTTGGGTATTCCTGCGGTGGTGGGTTGCGGCGATGCGACCGAGCGACTGAAAGACGGCACGCTCGTGACCGTGAGCTGCTCAGAAGGCGACACCGGCAAGATCTACGACGGCTTGCTCGAAACTGAAGTGACTGAAGTTCAGCGCGGCACCATGCCTGAGATCAAAACCAAGATCATGATGAACGTGGGTAACCCACAGTTGGCGTTTGACTTCTGCCAATTGCCTAACGAAGGCGTGGGTTTGGCCCGTTTAGAGTTCATCATCAACAACAACATTGGCGTCCATCCCAAGGCTATCTTGGACTACCCCAATGTGGATGCCGACTTGAAAAAGGCCGTTGAGTCCGTGGCCCGTGGCCATGCCTCACCACGTGCTTTCTATGTGGATAAAGTGGCCGAAGGCATCGCCACTATTGCTGCGGCGTTTTGGCCCAAGCCTGTGATCGTGCGCTTGTCGGACTTCAAGTCCAACGAATATCGCAAGCTCATCGGTGGTAGCCGTTACGAGCCTGAGGAAGAAAATCCGATGTTGGGCTTCCGTGGTGCAGCCCGTTACATCAGCAAGGAATTCGGCGAAGCCTTTGCGATGGAGTGCGAAGCCATGCGCCGTGTGCGAACTGATATGGGCTTGACCAACGTGCAAGTGATGGTGCCGTTTGTTCGTACCTTGGCGCAGGCTGAGCGCGTGACCAACTTGCTGGCTGAGCACGGATTGAAGCGTGGTGAGAATGAGCTCAAGATCATCATGATGTGTGAAGTGCCTAGCAACGCCATCCTCGCAGATGACTTCTTGAAGTTCTTTGACGGCTTTTCGATCGGTTCGAACGACTTGACCCAACTCACCTTAGGTCTGGACCGTGATTCTGGATTGGAGTGGTTAGCTGCCGACTTTGACGAGCGCGACCCGGCAGTGAAAGCTTTGCTCAGCAAGGCCATCGCCGCTTGTTTGGCTCAGGGCAAGTACGTGGGCATTTGCGGCCAAGGCCCTAGTGACCACCCCGACTTCGCGCAATGGTTGGCTGATGAAGGCATCACCTCCATCTCGCTCAACCCAGACAGTGTGATTGACACTTGGAAGTCCTTGGCAAAGTAAAAAGCCTTGATGCATCAAGCCCCAATAGCCCCTGCTTCAGAGGCGCCCAGCCCCGCTACAACGATTGACGTCACGGCTTTGCCAGATCGGTCGTTGTGGGGTGTGGCGGGGCTGGTGGTGCTGACGGTTGGCTCTTTGGGCTTGGCTTGGCGTTTCCCTGATGCGACCTTGATGCATTTTTTGTGGGTCGCACAAGCCGTCCCTGTGTTGTATTTCTTTTTGGCATGGTGGGGTACGCGACCCTCACGCCCTCATGATGTCTCTTAATACCAGCTCCAGGCTGCTCGTGCGGGTCAGTTTTGCCAGCCTCGTGGTGTTGACGCTGTTGCTTTTTCTGGCGGACTTCGCTGGTGTTCCTAAGGCGTACGTCAACGGATTTTTCTTGGTGGCATCCATCATTGGGTACGCCGTGATCGGCCTGTTTTGCCGAACCACGGCACCTGAGGAGTACTTTGTGGCGGGGCGCAGAGTCAGCGCGCCGCTGAATGGTATGGCCACGGCCGCCGATTGGATTTCGGCGGCATCTTTCATCGGGTTGACGGGCTTGTTGTTGTCCGATGGGTTTGTGGGGGATGGCGAGCATCCGGGTGGGTTGGCGTATTTGCTTGGCTGGACAGGGGGCTTTTGCTTGCTGGGTTTTTTGTTTGCCGGCAAGCTCAACAGATCTCAGTCCATCACTATCCCCGAGTTTTTGGGTCGTCGCTTTGACAGCGCTGCCGTGCGTTGGTTTGCTGCGTGGGGTGCTATTTTGTGTTCGAGCATTTATTTGGTCGCCCAAATTTATGGCATCGGCTTGGTCGCTTCTATGCTGTCTGGATTGACGTTTGAGTTAGGGGTATTTTTGGCACTGGGCGGGGTGTTGCTGTGTTCGTTCTTGGGCGGCATGCGTGCCGTGACTTGGACGCAGGGTGTTCAGTGCGTGGTGATCGTGGTCTCCATGCTCGCCCTTTGTGTCGCCGTCTCTTTCAAAACCCAAGGTCATCCGTTCTTCACGGTAGCCGCAGCGCAATCTCTTCCTCAAATTCAAGCGCGCGCGAAGCAAATTGAAGTGGACCCAGCAGAGCAATCCACGCGAGAAGTTATCAGTTTGCGCATGAGCAATTTGGACGCCAAGATTGCTGACCCAGTTTTTGCACGTGAAATTGAACGTCAAGCTGTGGTGCGCCAAGTTGCGCGTGCCAAGGCGGATAACGCTCCTTTGCGTGAGATTCAGAAGTTTGAATCCAATCCCGCGTGGCGGGAACCCAGCGTCGACCGCTTGGTCGGTGCCTGGCAGTCCGAACGCGTCATGTTGGCTGAGGCCATTTATCGCCCTGTCGGTTTTCAAGTGCCGTATTTGGAAGGTTGGAACCAAGGGTGGCTTAACAGTTTGGCGCTGGTGTTTTGCCTGATGCTGGGTACGGCGGCCTTGCCGCATATCTTGGTCCGGTCCTACACCACGGCCACACCGGTTGAGGCAGAGCGTTCAGTCGTGTGGGCCTTGGGCATTATCGTGTTGGTGTATTTGTGTGCATCTTCTTTGGCGGTTCTGCTCAAATCATTTGTCTTGACTGAGTTGGTAGGGGCGCACATGGATCAACTGCCCGAGTGGGCCGATCGTTTGAAGTTGCGTAAGCTGGCGCTTTTGAGTATTCAAGATTACAACCAAGACGGCATTGTCCAATTTGCAGACATTCGGCTGTTCAACGATTATTTGGTTTTGGGTGTGCCTGAAATTACGCATATTTCCTCGGTCTTCACGGGTTTGCTTGCGGCTGGCGCACTGGCTGCCGCGCTGTCAACGGCCGACGGTTTGTTGTTGACCATCTCCAATGCGCTGGCGCAAGACCTGTACTTTCAAACGACAGCGCCAGATGCGCCACCATTGCGTCGGGTGATGTTGTCAAAAATCTTATTGATGGTGGTCGCCTTACTTGCTGCGTGGTTTGCAACGAATCGTCCGGTCAGTATTTTGTTTTGGGTGACTTGTGCGTTTTCTTTAGCGGCATCCACATTTTTCCCTGTGATGTTGCTAGGCCTCTATTGGCGCGGCATGAATCGGGTGGGGGCATTGCTGGCGATGGGGTCGGGTTTGTCTATGAGTTTGTATTACATCGCGGTCAACCACCCTTGGGTGCAGATGCGCTTGCAACTGCACTCTGTTGATACGGTGTGGTGGGGGATGGACCCTGTTTGTGCGGGTGTTTTTGGTGTTCCTACGGGCTTGTTGCTCGGCTTTTTGGGTAGCAAGCTCACGTCGTTCAAAAATTGACTATAATGGTGGGCTTTTCCCTTGCTACTCCGCGTCAGACGCCGCGAGCAGCTTCATATCCACAAGGAGTGTCCATGCGTCATTACGAAATCATTTTGTTGATCCACCCGGATCAAAGCGAGCAAGTTCCAGCCATGCTGGAGCGTTACAAAGGCATGATCACCGCTGGTGGTGGTGCTATTCATCGTACAGAAGACTGGGGTCGCCGCCAGTTGTCTTACATGATCAACAAACTTGCCAAAGCTCATTACATTTGCTTGAACATCGAGGCTAACCAAGCCGTGATGTCTGAACTCGAACACGCGTTCAAGTTCAACGATGCCGTGTTGCGTCACCTGACTGTCTTGCGTAAGAAGGCTGATACGACGCCTTCCGTCATGATGAAGACAGTTGAGCGCGAAGAGGCTCGCAAGAACCAGCAAGCTGAGTTCGCGGGCTAATTGCTGTACTCCTACAAGGTTTGAATCATGTTGTTTTGAACGCTTGTATCGTTGAGGTTTCGGCCAAACGATACACCCCAGCCGGGTTGCCAGCCCTTGATTTGAGACTCGAACACGAGTCTGAGGTTCAAGAAGCAGGGCAAAAGCGACAAGTCAAAGCAACTGTCAAAACAGTCGCCTTGGGTTCTCTAGCTGAGCGTATTGCTCAACTTCCCCTTGGTAGCATTTGGCAGTTCAGTGGCTTTTTAGCCTCTCCTCGTAACAGCAAAAACGTCGTTTTTCACATTCAAGATTTTCAGCAAATTTCATAGGAGGCCCAAATCATGGCCACATTCAAGAAATTCAACAAAGACAAGCGCCCTAAGCGCAACACGCAATCATTGCTTTTCAAGCGCAAGCGCTTCTGCCGCTTCACCGTCACTGGCGTTGAAGAAATCGATTACAAAGATGTCGACACCTTGCGTGACTTCATCGCTGAAAACGGCAAGATCATCCCCGCACGCCTGACTGGCACACGCGCTATTTATCAACGTCAGCTGAACACTGCCATCAAGCGCGCGCGCTTCTTGGCTTTGGTGCCATACAGCGACCAGCACAAGATTTAAGGAGACCGACCATGCAAATTATTCTGCTCGACAAGGTCGTGAACCTCGGCAACCTCGGCGAAATCGTCCGTGTGAAAGATGGTTACGCCCGTAACTTTTTGATCCCTTCAGGCCGCGCACGTCGCGCCACTGAAGCCGCGATTAAAGAATTCGAAGTCCGCCGCGTTGAACTCGAAAAAGCTGCTGCCGAGAAATTGGCTGCTGCACAAGCTCAAGGCGAGAAGTTGGCTGGTAAAGCCATCAAGCTCAGCCAAAAAGCTGGTGTGGACGGCCGTTTGTTCGGTTCGGTCACTAACCAAGACATCGCTGATGCCTTGGCTAAAGAAGGTTTTGCCGTTGCCAAAGCGCAAGTCCGCATGCCTCATGGCCCAATCAAGGTTGTTGGCGACAGCACCGTGGGTGTGGCTTTGCACACAGACGTGGTCGTTGAGATCACCATCTCCGTGTACGGCGAAACTGCTTAAGTTTCCTCGCTCATGAAAAGCCGCTCTTCGGGGCGGCTTTTTTATTTGTCAGCCACATTTCCCCAGCTCACCCACCGCTTATCCACAGAGTTATCCCAGCCGTTTGACGTCTCTGGGCTTAGGATGTGCGTTTTACAGGATCACTATGTCAGCCGCATTGTCCAGCTTTGAAGAAAGCTTCTCCCACGACCAACAAATTGCGCAACTGCGCATTCCTCCACATTCGATCGAGGCCGAGTCCAGTGTGCTGGGTGGTTTGTTGTTGGACAACGGCGCATGGGACCGTGTGGGGGATTTATTGGTCGATGGTGACTTCTACCGTTACGAGCACAAGCAGGTCTATGCCGCGATTGGGACGCTGGTCAACAACAGCCGGCCAGCTGATGTGAT
>CAIODK010000152.1 GCA_903856995.1 uncultured Burkholderiales bacterium | reverse complement strand
CCACATAAGGCACAAACACAGCCAAGCCGGTGAAGACGCCAATCGGCAACGCCAAATCCAAGCCAAAGGCCGACAACGCCACGCTGTAATACACCGCCAGCAGCGCCATGACGGACAACTGCCCGCGCAGGTATTGGCCCAGTACATCGTCACACTCGGCCACAAAGCGGTCATACGCCCCGCGTGCTGGCACGGGCACCAGTGCCTCGACATGGCGCACAAACCGCTGCCAATCAAGCAACAAATAAAACAACACCACCGGAATCAACACCAAATTACCAATGATGGCCAAGGCCACGCTACCGCCAATACGCAACGAGGTCAGCGCTTGCTTGAAGGCCTCTTCAAACGAGGTATTGAAGGTTTGCAACACAAAAGATTTGATGCTTGCGCTGTCCAGCACCACGGGGATGCCCTTGGCTTGCAGCCAAGGCACAACAACGGTCTGCGTCCGCTCAACCAACACAGGCAGCTGGTCGCGCATACGGGGCAGCTCGTGGGCCAAGATGGGGATTAACAGCGTCAGCAAAGCCAGCATCAGCAACAAAAACAACGCTTCGACCCACACCACTGCCACCAAACGCGGCAAACGGCCACCAAAGAGTCGCTGCAGGGCGCCCACCAAAGGGCTGAGCGCATAGGCCAGCACCGCTGCGACGACAAACGGCATCAACACAGGGCCTAGCAGCCACAAAACAAGCGCGGCCACGCCAGCAAGGCCGGTCCAAGAGAGGGCATGGTGTTGTGCGGGAGTAAATTGCATACAGCGTGTGAGGGTTGGGGCTTAAAATTCAAGGTTGATTCTATCGGCGCGCATCTTCTTGCAAGCCACAGCCCCTCCTAGACTATGAACACACCCCTTTCCTACAAAGACGCAGGCGTTGATATCGACGCAGGCGATGCCCTGATCGAACGCATCAAGCCACTGGCTAAAAAAACCATGCGCGAGGGCGTTTTGGCAGGCATCGGCGGCTTTGGCGCCTTGTTTGAAGTACCCAAACGCTACAAAGAACCCGTGTTGGTGAGCGGCACAGACGGTGTCGGCACCAAGCTCAAACTGGCGTTTGAATGGCAAATGCACGACACCGTGGGCATTGATTTGGTGGCCATGAGCGTCAACGACGTGTTGGTGCAAGGCGCCGAACCCCTCTTCTTCCTCGACTACTTTGCCTGCGGCAAGCTGCACATCGACACGGCTGCGGCTGTGATTGGCGGCATTGCCAAAGGTTGCGAACTGTCAGGCTGCGCCTTGATTGGCGGCGAAACCGCTGAAATGCCAGGCATGTACCCCGACGGCGAATACGACCTCGCAGGCTTTGCCGTTGGCGCGGTGGAAAAATCCAAAATCTTGACCGGTCAAAACGTCACTCCTGGCGATGTGGTGTTGGGCTTGGCCTCGGCTGGCGTGCACTCCAACGGCTTCTCGTTGGTACGCAAGGTGATTGACCGCGCAGGCGCCAACGCACCCGCCACCTTGGACGGCAAGCCATTCAAAGAAGCCATCATGGCCCCCACCCGCTTGTATGTGAAAAGCGTGTTGGCCGCGTTGGCAGCGCAACCCATCAAAGCCCTCGCCCACATCACCGGTGGTGGCTTGTTAGAGAACATTCCACGCGTCTTACCAGAGGGCACATCCGCTCATCTGACCAAAGGCAGCTGGCCACAAACCGAGCTGTTTGCTTGGCTGCAAAACACCGCAGGGATTGACGACATTGAGATGAACCGCACCTTCAACAACGGCATCGGCATGGTGGTCGTCATTGACGCAGCACACGCAGCCGCATGTGCCGATGTGCTGCGCGCCCACGGCGAGCAAGTGCACACGATTGGCGTGATTGCCGAGCGCGGCGACGGCGCAGCCGTCGTGGTGGCTTAGTCTTGCACTGACGGAAGCAGCACTGCCAACCGCTGCTTCACGTGCATCAAACGCTCTGCGTCTGGGTGCGAGGTATAGACCTCTTCCAAATTACGCAACATACGCGCGATGATTTCGCGCGGCATGGCGGCGCGCAAATAATGTTTGAGTAAATCGTCGGACACCACGCCATCACGCATCAACCCAGTCTCGGCATGCAGCGGGGCCAAGCGCTCCATCAAATCTTCTTTACTCAACGACTCGCCCGTGAACGGGTCAATCACCACCTGCCCCTCGTTGGGAAACGGCAAACGCACCGTCACCAAGAAGTGCCCCGGGAAACCCACGCCTTGCGCATTCAAACCCAAGCCCAGCGCCAGCTCCAGCCACAACACCGCCAAACTGATGGGTATGCCACGACGCGTGCGCAACATGACATGCACGTAGCTGTTGTCAGGGTCGTAGTAGTTGTTGAGGTTGCCGGTGAACCCGTGTTCATCAAAGAAAAATTTATTCAACAAACGCAGTTTTTGCAAAGCACCTGCATCGGCGGGTAAGCGTTGCTTCAAGCGGCCGCTGAGTTGGTCGACTTGGTCCAGCACCTGTTGAATGTCGAGCTCTGGGTACTCGTCTTGGGCCAAACTGGCAGCGGCTTCGAGCAACGGAAAGTGTTCGTCACTTTGCACCAGTGAGCCAAAGTATTCCAAGGCGGTGGGCACTTCGAGTTTGAAATCCATAGGCGCAGCCTCCTTGTTATCGACGTAAGAGTACGCGAAATTTCAAGCCCGTCAATGCGAGCGTTACAAAGTACAGAAATGCACTCACGGCCAACACGCACGTCATCAACCCTACGCGTAGCAGTGGTGTAGCGCGTAAAGCCGTCCAATCCCAATATTGAGCGACCCCATAAAGCCAAGCGCTCAGCACGGCACACGCCATCAGCACTTGAAGCACGAACCGTAGCCAACCCGCGTTCGGCACAAAGGCGCCTTTGTTGCGCAGCCCCCAGAACAACCAAGCAGCATTGACCAAGGCCCCCAAGCCAATCGACAAAGCCAAGCCAGCATGCGCCAAATAAGGTACCAACGCCAAGTTGAGCAGCTGTGTGATCACCAGCACCGCCACGGCAATGCGCACGGGCGTGCGAATATCTTGGCTGGCGTAGTAGCCGGGCGCCAACACTTTGATGGCCACCAAACCCAACAACCCCACGCCGTAGCCCATCAGCGCCACGGTGGTTTGCTGGACGTCATGAGCCGTGAATGCACCATAGTTGTAAAGCACCGCTACCAAGGCTTTAGAGAACACCAGCAACGCCAAAGCACAAGGCAGCGCCAGCACCACGACTAGGCGCAAGCCCCAATCGAGCATGTCTGAATATTTCTGAGTGTCATTGGCCGCCTTCGCTGCCGAGAGCTGAGGCATCAGCACCACACCCAAGGCCACGCCCAGCAAAGCGGTAGGGAACTCCATCAATCGATCGGCATAGCCCAGCCAACTCACGCTGCCGGGTGCGAGATGCGATGCAATTTGCGTGTTGATGAGCAATGAAATTTGCGCCACGCTCACACCCAGCAAAGCCGGCACCATGAGCTGCAAAATGCGTTTGGGGCCGTCACCTGACCAAGCCTCGCGCACGGCGCACCAGCTCAAACCCACATGGGGCAACATGCCCAAGCGACGCAAGGCCAGCAGCTGCACGCTGAGCTGGGCTACCCCGCCTAGCATCACGCCCACGGCCAAGGCATAAATGGGCGGCACGCCCAAAGTGCCGAACCAAGGACCACCCCACCAAGCGGCGGCAATCATGGACACATTCAACAACACCGGCGTCGCCGCAGGCACAGCGAATCGCTTCCACGTGTTGAGCACACCCGCCGCCAACGCCACCAACGACATGAAGGCGATGTAGGGAAACATGAAACGCGTCATGGCCACAGCCACCTCAAAGCCTTCAGGCGACTGCTGCAAACCACTCGCCATGGCCCAGACCAACAGCGGCGCACCGGCCACCCCCAAAACACTGGTCAACAGCAAAACCCAAATGAGCAAGGTCGCCACTTGGTTGATCAACACATGGGTGGCCTCGTCGCCGTGCTGCTGGCGGCTGGCGGCCAAAACCGGCACAAAGGCTTGGCTGAATGCACCTTCGGCAAACAAGCGGCGAAACAAATTGGGGATGCGAAACGCCACATTGAAGGCGTCGGTCAGGGCACTGGCCCCAAAAGTGGAAGCAATCAGCAGCTCCCGCATCAGGCCAGTGATACGGGAAACCAGGGTCAAACCCGAGACGATAGAGGCAGATTTAAAGAGTGACACGCTTTGAGTGTAGCGATTTGCTACAATCGCAGGCTTTGCTGACAACATCCTCAGACACTTAAGGAAATTATCATGGCTTCAGCCAAACCCAAGAAAAAAAACCCACGCCTGGCATCAGGCCGTAAACGCGTCCGTCAGGACATCAAAATCAACGCTGCCAACACCTCGTTGCGCTCGAAGTACCGCACTGCGGTGAAGAACGTCGAGAAAGCTGTCATCGCTGGCGACAAAACCAAAGCTACCGAACTGTTTGCTAAAATGCAAGCCGTTGTGGACACGATTGCTGACAAAGGCATCTTCCACAAAAACAAAGCAGCTCGCGATAAGAGCCGCTTGTCAACCAAGGTGAAAGCCTTGGCACTCGCCGCCTAATTTATTAGGCAACCAGCCCGGGCTGAATGTTCAGCCCGCCGTTTGTAACGGGTGCGCTGTCAGCAAAGAAAAAGCAAAAACCCGCTCTTGAGCGGGTTTTTTGTTGTCTTAACGTACGGGTGCGGGTGCGTGCTCGGGCAACAAACATGCCTCGACCACTTGCAAGTTATTGTCTTTGGCGAAGTTCATCACGAAGTTCCAAGCCATGGGCTCTTCGTCGCGCAAGTCCGTGTGGACGATGACGCACTTGTTGTTGTCCAACGTGTTGGGCACACACCAAGGGGAATAGCTCAAATGGCTGCCAGGGGTCGCGCCCCCTGGACGAAACTGGCTCATCACGCCCGCCAAACGCTCGGCCCAGTCGCTGGGGCGGAACGTACGTCCTTCTTGGGTGATACCCAGAATAAAAACTTCTTTGGCGGAGTGTGAAACCATCGGGTAGATGCTGAAAACGGTTGCGTGGCGAAGGGGGATCTCCCTCTGTCGCTGGGGTTACAGGTATTCTATCTTATATAAGACTTGTGACATTTGAATGACCCCGAAAGAGCCACGGTTTTGTCATGTCAGTGCCTCTAAAATCACGCTTCGGCGGCTCAACCTTCGTTGGGTCGTTTTTATTTTTGGAGTTGACATGACCACGGCTGCTACATCCCCCCATTGCATGAACACCTACGGCCGCTTGCCCGTGGCTTTGTCGCATGGCCGAGGTCTGCGCGTATGGGACACCGAGGGCAAAAGCTACCTCGACGCCTTGGCCGGTATCGCAGTCAACACCTTGGGCCATGCCCACCCCAAGCTCACCCCTGCCCTGCAAGACCAAGTGGGCAAGATGATGCACAGCTGCAATTACTACCATATTCCTCTGCAAGAAGCGCTGGCAGCCAAGCTGGTTGAGTTGTCGGGCATGACCAATGCCTTCTTTTGCAACAGCGGCCTAGAAGCCAACGAAGCCGCCCTCAAATTGGCACGCAAGTTTGGTCATCTGAAGGGGATTGAAAACCCAGAAATCGTGGTCTACGAGAAAGCCTTCCACGGCCGCTCATTAGCCACCCTCGCCGCCACCGGCAACGACAAAATCAAAGAAGGCTTTGGTCCGATGATGGAGGGCTACATCCGCGTACCCGTCAACAACATCGAAGCTTTGAAACAAGCCACCGAAGGCAACCCCAATGTGGTGGCCGTGTTCTTTGAAACCATCCAAGGCGAAGGCGGCGTGACCCCCATGCGCGCCGACTACCTGCAACAGGTTCGCCAGTTGTGTGACGCGCGCGATTGGTTGCTGATGATTGACGAAGTCCAATGCGGCATGGGCCGCACCGGCAAGTGGTTTGCCCACCAGTGGGCCGGCATCGTGCCTGACGTGATGCCTTTGGCCAAAGGTCTGGGCTCTGGCGTACCGATTGGTGCGGTGGTGGCCGGGCCTAAAGCCGCCCACATCTTCCAGCCCGGCAATCACGGCACCACCTTCGGTGGCAACCCGCTGTCCATGCGCGCCGGTGTGGAAACCATCCGTATCATGGAAGAAGACAAGCTGCTCGACAACGTGGCCAAAGTAGGCGCCCATCTGCACGCGGCACTGCACCGCGAACTCGACCACGTCCAAGGCGTGAAAGAGATTCGGGGCCTAGGCCTGATGATCGGCATTGACCTCGACCGTTCTTGTGGCGCGTTAATGCAACGCGCACTCGATGCAGGCTTGTTGCTCAGCGTCACCGCTGACAGCGTGGTGCGTTTGGTGCCGCCACTCATCATCACCGAAGCAGAAGCTGACGAAGTGGTGCGCATCCTCGTGCCACTCATCAAAACATTCTTGGCAGAAACCCCATGACCGAAGCGATCAAACACTATTTGCAGTTCACCGACTTGTCGGCGAACGAATACGCCTACGTGTTTCAACGCGCAGCGGTCATCAAAAAGAAATTCAAAGCCTACGAAAAGCACCACACCTTGGCCGACCGTACGTTGGCCATGATTTTCGAAAAGGCCTCCACCCGCACCCGCGTGAGCTTTGAAGCTGGCATGTATCAGCTGGGTGGCTCGGTGGTCAACCTCACCACGGGTGACAGCCAACTGGGCAGGGCCGAGCCGATTGAAGACAGCGCCAGAGTGATCAGCCGCATGGTCGACTTGGTGATGATCCGCACCTTCGGCCAAGACAAAATCAACAGCTTCGCGGCCAACTCCCGCGTGCCGGTGATCAACGGTTTAACCAATGAGTTCCACCCCTGCCAAATCATGGCGGACTTGTTCACCTTCATCGAACAACGCGGGCATACCAACCACCCCCTTGAATGCCTCAAAGGCAAAGTGGTGGCGTGGGTGGGCGATGGCAACAACATGGCCAACACCTGGCTGCAAGCCGCCGACATGCTGGGCTTCACGGTTCACGTCAGCACACCCAGCGGCTACGAGGTCGACCCGGCCATCGCCGGCTTGACCCACAGCCACGGCTACAAAGTGTTCACCAACCCCATGCAAGCCTGCGAAGGCGCAGACCTTGTCACCACCGACGTGTGGACCAGCATGGGCTATGAGGCCGAAAATGAAGCACGTAAAAAAGCATTCACCGACTGGTGTGTCGACAGCAACATGATGGCTGTTGCCAAGCCCAACGCGTTGTTCATGCACTGCCTGCCAGCACATCGTGGCGAAGAGGTCTCCGCCGACGTGATCGACGGCCCACAAAGCGTGGTGTGGGATGAAGCCGAAAACCGCATGCACGTGCAAAAAGCGCTGATGGAGTACCTGCTGCTCGGACGTCAGTGATGTCGGCTTGCACCAGTTGCGGCGCGTGTTGCGTCAGTTTTAGAGTCGACTTCAGCGTGGAGGAAATGGACACGCATGGTGGCTCTGTGCCCACGGGCTTGGGCCAAGAACTTACCTCCACCTTGTGCCGCATGCGCGGTACCGACTACTCGCCCCCGCGCTGTGCCGCCCTCTGCGGCAAAGTGGGCGAGAAAGCCACCTGCGGCATTTACGAATGGCGCCCCTCCCCTTGCCGCGAGTTTGAAGAAGGCAGTGATGCCTGCCAACGTGCGCGCATGCGTCACGGACTGCAAGCGCTCAGCTAACGCGTCAAGCCCGTGAATAGCCGTAGAGCCACGGCACATCCATCAAACGCGCGCCCATCATGCGTAAACCCATATCGCGCCCCACGCGCACAGGCCCTGTGGCGTGGAAGATGCGCCCATTGCGCACCGCCCTCGCCTGCACACGGGCGTTGCGTTGCCAGCGGGCATGGGCGAAGTTTTGAAGGCGCAGCGGCACGTCCAACGCCGAAGCGCCTGTGAGCTGCGCACCTAACTCCGCCGCATCCTCTATTGCCATGCCTGCACCTTGCGCCAAGTACGGCAGCATGGGGTGCGCCGCGTCGCCCACCAGCGCAAGGCGGCCCTGCGCATGCTCGTGTGCGCCACGCATGGCGGGACGGCCACACAACGGCCACAAACGCCAGTCGTTGCAAGCAGCGATCAAATCGACCAAAGGCGCGCAAGCACCGCGCAGGGCTCGGTGCAGCTCTGCGCGGGT
>CAIODK010000151.1 GCA_903856995.1 uncultured Burkholderiales bacterium | reverse complement strand
TGGGACCAAACGCTGGACATCATGGCGCAGGCCAAGGGCTTGAGTGCGCGTCGGCAAGGCAACGTTATTTGGGTTGCGCCGCGTGCCGAAGTGGCAGCCCGTGAAAAGCTCGAGTACGAAAGTCGGTTGGCCGCCCAAAATTTAGAGCCGATGCAAACCCGAGGCTTTGCACTTAACTACGCCAAAGCTGCCGATGTGCTCACGCAAATTCAAGGTGGAACGGTGTTGCCTTCTATGCCGGCAGTGCTGGGAGGCTACCCGGCCCCTTCTGGCGCGGCGCCGTTCAGTTTGTCCGCCATGGGCGGTGGTTCGCGTATCTTGAGCACACGCGGCAGCGCCATGGCCGAGCCGCGTACCAACCAACTCTTTGTGACAGACATTGCCGAACGCCTCGAGCAAGTCGCGCAGATGATGGCCAAAATCGATGTGCCCCTGCGTCAAGTGATGATTGAAGCGCGCATCGTGCAAGCCAGTGACACCTTTGGTAAAACCTTGGGCGTGCGTTTAGGCGGAATGGGACAGGGCGGTGCACAAACGGTATGGGGTCCGACCAATACCAATGTCATGGCCAACACAAACCCAATGGCTCAGCAAGCCACCAGTTTCAACATCCCAGACAAAGCACTCGATACCTCGGGCCAGTTCGTCAATCTGCCTGCGGCGAGCTTGAACGGCTTTGCTTCCGCCAGCTTTGCGGTCTCTATCTTCAATGCGTCTAAAAATCGTTTTTTGAATTTGGAACTCTCAGCGCTAGAGTCGGATGGCAAAGGCAAGGTGGTGTCTAGCCCGCGCGTGGTGACGGCCGATCAGTCCAGAGCCTTGATTGAGCAAGGCACTGAGTTGCCCTACCAAGTGGCCGCGGCCAGTGGCGCAACGACCTTGGCTTTTCGCAAGGCCAATCTCAAACTAGAGGTCACGCCGCAAATCACGCCCGAGGGCAGCATCGTGCTGGATCTTGATATTTTTAAGGACAACGTAGGTCAAATCACCCCCGCTGGCTTTGCCATCGACACCAAGCACATCAAGACGCAAGTGCGGGTGGAAAACGGCGGCACGGTCATGATTGGCGGCATTTATGAGAGCAGTGAACAGGACGATGAATACAAAGTCCCACTCTTTGGTGACATCCCTGTGCTGGGCTATTTGTTCAAAAACCGCCGACAAGCCCAAGCCAAGCAAGAGTTGTTAGTGTTCATAACCCCTAAAATGCTGGATCAAAGTGCTGTTGCACGTTAAGAAAGCATATGTTGTTGGTTTTGGTGGGTCTGCCGGGTTCCGGTAAAACGACTGTAGGGCGTCAACTCGCCCGACGTCTTCACCTCCCCTTTGTTGATTCGGATCATGCGATTGAGAGCCGCCTAGGTTGCTCCATCCGCGAATATTTCGAACGCGAAGGGGAAGATCGCTTTCGCGATCTCGAATCAGAAGTGCTCGCCGATTTGTGCCAACACCATCAGGGGGTGCTGTCCTCGGGTGGCGGTTCGGTGCTGCGCCCCATCAACCGTGAACGCCTGCGTGAACACGGCCAGGTTGTTTATCTGCGATCCAGTCCTGAAGAGGTGTTTCGCCGACTGCGCCACGACCAAAACCGCCCTTTGCTGCAAGTGGCTGATCCTCAAGCACGCTTACGCGAGTTGTTTGACACACGCGATCCGCTCTACCGTGAAGCCGCGCACTACGTCATCGAGACGGGCCGCCCCAACGTCGCAAGCTTGGTCAACACGATCGTGTCTCAGTTGGAGCTGGCTGGGCACATCAAACCCGCGCCGCCCGCATCGCCAACTGATCGCCCCCGCGTCTCGCCCCCACACAGAATTTGAGCCATGTCGAACACCCCAAACCTTGAACGCGTCGCCATTGACTTGGGTGACCGCAGCTACAGCATCTTGATTGGCGAGCAGCTGCTCAACGCCCCCAGCACATGGGCTGATTTGCCCAAAGCCTCGGCTGCCCTCATCGTGACCAACGCCACCGTGGGACCTATTTACGCCGAGCGTTTACAGACGGCCCTCGCGCCGCTTTACAAAACCGTGCACACCGTGGCCTTGCCCGATGGCGAAAGCCACAAAGACTGGCAAACGCTGAACCTGATTTTTGACGAACTCTTGGGCAAAGGCGCTGACCGCAAAACCGTGCTGTTTGCTTTGGGCGGCGGCGTGGTGGGCGACATGACAGGCTTTGCCGCCGCTTGCTACATGCGTGGCGTGCCGTTTGTACAAGTGCCCACGACCTTGCTGGCGCAGGTCGATTCATCGGTGGGCGGCAAGACCGCCATCAACCACCCCATCGGCAAAAACATGATTGGCGCGTTCTACCAACCGCAACGCGTGGTGTGCGACCTCGACACCTTGCAAACCTTGCCTCAGCGCGAGATGAGCGCGGGCTTGGCCGAAGTCATTAAATACGGCCCCATCGCCGACATGCAGTTTTTAGATTGGATCGACACCCACCTCGACGCCCTCTTGGCACGTGACCCGAAAGCCTTGGCGCACGCTGTGAAGCGCAGCTGCGAAATCAAAGCCTGGGTGGTCGGCCAAGACGAGCGTGAATCCGGCATCCGCGCCATCCTCAATTTCGGCCACACCTTTGGCCACGCCATCGAGGCGGGTTTGGGTTTTGGCGCATGG
>CAIODK010000150.1 GCA_903856995.1 uncultured Burkholderiales bacterium | reverse complement strand
CCGCGCTGCTTTTCAATCTCCATCCAGTCTGAAGTGGCGTGGCGGCTGGCTTTTCGGCCCTTCACAGCGCCCGCGATTTGGATCGCGCCCGAGAAAAGCAGCAGCTTTTCGGTGAGCGTGGTTTTACCCGCATCAGGGTGAGAAATGATGGCAAAGGTGCGGCGGCGGCGCACTTCGTTCAAAAAGGAGCTCATGGCATGGCCCGGCTGGGCGCTTGGTGTCGAAGGGCAGAATCATAGCCGCCACCCTCAGTCGCCGCAGGGATATCAGAAGTTCGTCTAAAATCTCACACATCCGAGGAGCGCTGCAGCCTGCGGACCTGCAACAGGTCCATCCATCAGGCGAGGCTCGGGTTTCCAACCGCGCTCACCCACTGTCAACGTGAGGTGAGCACCTCGTGAACATTCATGATGCTTGTCGCGCCCTGGCTTTGGTTTGACCAACTGTTTGGAGTCTTTTCATGAACGCCGTTCTTAAAACCAACCCCGCCACCGATTTCATCGTGGCAGACATGTCTTTGGCCGCTTGGGGCCGCAAAGAAATCAAAATTGCCGAAACCGAAATGCCAGGTTTGATGGCTATCCGCCAAGAGTTCGCCTCTGCGCAGCCTTTGAAAGGCGCACGCGTGACGGGCTCTTTGCACATGACCATTCAAACGGCCGTGTTGATCGAGACCTTGAAATCCCTGGGCGCTGATGTGCGTTGGGCCTCTTGCAACATCTTCTCGACCCAAGACCACGCAGCGGCAGCGATTGCTGACGCTGGCATCCCTGTGTTTGCCACCAAAGGCGAAACTTTGGTTGAGTACTGGGATTACACCCACCGCATTTTTGAATTCGGTGCTGCCAACACAGCGGGCGAAGGCCCCAACATGATCTTGGACGACGGCGGCGATGCCACCTTGCTCATGCACCTCGGCAAGCGCGCAGAAAAAGACGCCTCGTTGTTGGCTAACCCCACCAGCGAAGAAGAGATTTGTTTGTACAACGCGATCAAAGCCAAGCTGGCTGTGGACCCGACGTGGTACAGCCGTAAGAGCGCTGAAATCCTCGGTGTGACCGAAGAGACCACCACCGGCGTGTTGCGCCTGAACGAAATGGCCGCCAAGGGCAGCCTGATGTTCCGCGCCATCAACGTGAACGACTCCGTCACCAAGAGCAAGTTTGACAACCTGTACGGTTGCCGCGAGTCCTTAGTGGACTCCATCAAGCGCGCCACCGACGTGATGATCGCCGGCAAAGTGGCTTGCGTGGCTGGTTACGGCGACGTGGGCAAGGGTTCAGCCCAAGCCTTGCGTGCGTTGTCAGCCCAAGTGTGGGTGACTGAGATCGACCCGATCAACGCCCTGCAAGCTGCGATGGAAGGCTACAAAGTGGTCACCATGGAATACGCGGCTGACAAGTGCGACATCTTTGTCTCGGCCACCGGCAACAAGAACGTGATCCGTTACGAACACATGGCCGCCATGAAAGACGAAGCCATCGTTTGCAACATCGGTCACTTCGACAACGAAATCGATGTCGCCTCGCTCGAGAAATTGAAGTGGGACGAGATCAAGCCTCAAGTCGACCACGTCATCTTCCCAGATGGCAAGAAGATCACTTTGTTGGCCAAGGGCCGCTTGGTCAACCTCGGTTGCGCCACGGGTCACCCAAGCTTCGTGATGAGCTCTAGCTTTGCGAACCAAACCATCGCCCAGATCGAACTGTTCACCAAACAAGACGAATACGAAGTGGGTCAGGTCTATGTGTTGCCCAAGCACTTGGATGAAAAAGTGGCCCGTTTGCACCTCAAGAAAGTTGGCGCAATGCTGACTGAGCTGAGCGACGAGCAAGCGGCTTACATCGGTGTTTCGAAAAATGGCCCTTACAAAGCCAACACCTACCGCTACTAAACCACGTGCGCGCTGACCAGCTACTCGTCGATCGTGGATTGGCCGCTTCGCGCTCTCAAGCGCAGCGGTTGATCACCTCGGGCGTCGAGTGGCGGTTGGGAACCAAGCCCTGGAAAAGCGTCACCAAGAATGGGGATGAGTTGCCCGTGCCGAGTGAGCTGCGCTTGCTCGACAACGCCGAAGCGCGTTATGTGTCTCGCGGCGGCTTGAAGCTGGAAGGTGCGTTGCAAAGCAGCGGCTTGTCAGCCCAAGCGTTGCGCTGCCTTGATGTGGGGCAAAGTACCGGTGGTTTTACCGATTGCTTGCTGCAGCAAGGCGCTGCACAAGTGGTGGGCCTGGATGTGGGGCATGGCCAGTTGCACCCCCGTTTGCGCGACGATGCGCGTGTGGTGTGTCTAGAGCGCATCAACGCACGTGAGTTGCAAGCCGATGATGTGCGAGTTCCCGATGGCCCCTTAGGCTTTGATTTGGTGGTGGGTGATTTGTCGTTCATCTCGCTCACCCTTGTTTTACCCGCGTTGCTGCCGTTGCTCAAGCAAGGTGGCGCGTTGTTGATGTTGGTCAAGCCGCAGTTTGAATTGCAGCCCGGCGACATTGGCAAAGGCGGCTTGGTCAAGGACGAAGCCAGTTATGTGCAGGTCGAGGCGCGTTTGCGCGGGGCCTGTAGCGCATTGAATTTAGACGTGTTGGGCTACTGGCCCAGTGCCATTGCCGGTGGCGATGGCAACAAAGAATTTTGGATCGGTGCGCGTCGCTTGTGACGTGCCATGAAGAGAGATTGAGATGACCCCTAACCACAGCTTGAGCATTGAGTTTTTCCCACCTAAGACGCCCGAGGGCGCGGAGAAGCTGCGCGTGGTGCGTCAGGCCTTGTACCCGCTCAAGCCGCAATTTTGTTCCGTCACCTACGGTGCAGGCGGATCCACTCAAGCTGGCACGATCTCAACCTTGAAAGAGATTTTGGGTGAGGGCATGGTCGCTGCATCGCACTTTTCGTGCATCGGCGCCACGCGCGACAGCGTGCGTGAACAGTTGGCTGAATTCAAAGCCATGGGCGTGAAACGTTTGGTCGCGTTGCGCGGCGACTTGCCCAGCGGCTACGGCGCAGGTGGCGAGTTTCATTACGCCAGTGACTTGGTGGCCTTCATCCGCGCCGAGACCGGTGACGACTTCGGCATTGAAGTCGCCGCCTACCCCGAAATCCACCCCCAAGCCAAATCAGCCGAGGCGGACCTGCAAGCCTTCGTCACCAAGGTGCAGGCGGGCGCAGACTCCGCCATTACGCAGTACTTCTACAACAGCGATGCGTATTTCCGATTCGTAGAAGACGCAGACAAGCTGGGCGTGCACATCCCCATCGTGCCCGGCATCATGCCCATCACCAGCTCATCGCAGTTGCTGCGATTCTCGGATGCGTGCGGCGCAGAAATCCCGCGTTGGATTCGTCTGCGTTTGCAGGGTTACGGCGACGACATCGCCTCCATCAAAGCCTTTGGCTTAGAAGTCGTGACCGATCTGTGTGAGCAGCTGCGCGCTGGGGGTGCGCCCAGCCTGCACTTCTACAGCATGAACCAAAGTGCCACCACCTTGGCGATCTGCAAGAATCTCGGTTTAACGTCCTAACCCCCGTCTCAGATAAGGTGCGCTTTATGAAAAAAACGTTGATGTGGATGACTCTTGGCTTGCTGGCCTCTGGCGCTGTGATGGCACAAGAAAGCGGCTGGATGCTGCGGGCCCGTGCTGTGCAAATGAAGATGGAAGACAACGGCACCACCGGCCTGGGCTGGACGGCGGAAAACAAATCACAAGTCGCGCTCGATGTGAGTTATTTTTTGAATAAAAACGTCGCCATTGAGCTGCTGTGGTTGTCGGCACAAACCCATGCGGTCACCTCCGCGGGTGGGAATCAAGGTACGTTTTCAGAGTCACCTCACGCTTTGGTTTTGCAGTATCACGTCACCGACTGGGCGCGTGTTCAGCCTTACCTAGGCGCGGGCATCAACAACACCCAATACAGCAGCGCCAATTTCACGGGCCATCAAACGGTCGATCGTTCGAGCTGGGGTGCTGCGTTGCAAATTGGGGCTAATTTCCCGATTGATAAAAACTGGTCAATCAACGTCGATATGAAAAAGCTTTACAGCCAAACCGATATCGAAAACGCTGGCGTGCACCAAGGCACGCTCAAGCTCAATCCCACCCTTACGGGTATTGGCGTAGGCTACCGCTTCTAACCGCCAGACTCCACCGTCCAGCCGCGACCGGGGCCGCGCGCCAAGGCCTCTTCCACCACGGGCAGCGCCTCATTCAGCAGCGGCTTCAAGGTGAAGGGCGGATTGATCAGGAACATACCGCTGGCGCTGAGACCGGTGTCGTTGCCACCGGTTTTGCGACCAATGGCCAACGTGGCGTGCAACCAAGGTTTTTTGGATTGCGAGCACAGCGTCTTGAGCTTGCGCGGCAAGTCATGTGCTTCTGGACGCGGCACGATGGGGTACCACACGATGTAAGTGCCCGTGGCAAAGCGCGTCAAGCTGTCTTGAATGCAGTCGAGCACGCGGTAGTAGTCGTTCTTGATCTCATAGCTCGGATCAATCAGCACGCAGGTGCGACGCGAGCCGCTGGAGGACACCGGCGGCGGCAACAAAGCCTTGAGCGACTCAAAACCATCCGCCCGCGCCACGCTGACGGTACGGCCAGCTTCCAGCTGTTGCACGTTGCCTGCCAGTGATTTGTGATCGGTGGGGTGCAGTTCAAACAACTTCAAGCGGTCGCGCGCTTCGTGGCGCAAGAGCTTGTGGATGATGAACGGCGAACCTGGGTAAATCTTGCTACTGCCTTTGGTGTTGAACCCAGCCACCATCTCTAGGTAGTCCGTCAGAGCTGCGGGGCCCTTCAGATTCAACAGCTTAAGGACGCCTTCTGCCGCTTCGCCACTCTTTGCAGCATAGTCGCCGTCCAAGCGATACAGGCCTGCGCCCGCGTGCGTATCCACAAACTGAATGCCCGCATCTTTGTGCATCAAATGCTTCAAAGTGGCAATCAAGGTGAGGTGTTTGAGGACGTCGGCGTGGTTTCCGGCGTGAAAAGCGTGGCGATAACTGAACATAGAGGGGATGGTAACCCGTCATTTCAGATTGTTTTGCAGAGTTCCACCCTAAATCCTTGATTTTGCTTATAATATTTGGCTCTGCAGCGCTTGAGTGGTCCCGCGGCAGAGGCTTTGCAAAAAGCACATCCCACCTAAGAGGTTCTCAACAGAAGAACGCCGACCGTGGAAAAGGGCCCTGCAAACCAACTCTCCTTTTAGGATTTAACTATGTCTACATTCAGCGCAAAACCCGCTGACGTGGTGCATGAGTGGTTTGTGATTGACGCCACCGATAAGGTGCTCGGACGAGTAGCCAGCGAAGTTGCTCTCCGTTTACGCGGCAAACACAAAGCCATTTACACACCCCACGTCGATACAGGTGACTTCATCGTCATCATCAACGCAGCCCGCATCAAAGTCACGGGCACCAAGTCTTTGGACAAGGTGTACTACCGTCACTCCGGTTACCCCGGCGGTATCACGGCTACCAACTTCCGCGACATGCAAGCCAAACACCCTGGCCGCGCGATCGAGAAGGCTGTCAAGGGCATGTTGCCCAAAGGCCCACTCGGTTACGCCATGATCAAAAAGCTCAAGGTGTATGGCGGTGCTGAACACCCACACACTGCACAACAGCCTAAAGTGCTGGACATCTAAGGAGCTGAAATGATTGGTGAATGGAACAACGGCACCGGCCGTCGCAAATCAAGCGTCGCTCGCGTGTTTCTGAAAAAAGGCTCCGGCAAGATCACGATCAACGGTAAAGACATCTCCGCATATTTCGGTCGTCAAACCTCGATCATGATTTCGAAGCAACCTTTGCTACTGACTAACAACGGCGAAGCGTTTGACATTCAAGTCAACGTGCACGGCGGTGGTGAGTCTGGCCAAGCAGGTGCAGTGCGTCACGGCATTACCCGCGCTTTGATTGACTATGACGCAGCTTTGAAGCCCGTCTTGTCACACGCTGGTTACGTGACTCGCGATGCTCGCGAAGTCGAACGTAAAAAGGTTGGCTTGCACGGCGCGCGTCGTCGTAAGCAGTTCAGCAAGCGTTAATCCGCTTTCTGTCATGCCAAAAGCCGCACGGGTTCGCCCTTGCGGCTTTTTTCATGGACGAGCGAGAGGGGGTAAAACCCATGCTGCAAGCAGCGTTTCTCTGGCGCGATCCTGCTAATCCCGAGTAAAGCGCTATACTTTTCCACAATTGATTCAGGAGTCCTCCTATGAGTGCCATTGCAGAAAACATCCAAACAGAAATGCCCGCCCCTTTCGTCTTCACAGACAGTGCGGCGGCCAAGGTTGCAGACCTGATTGCCGAAGAAGGTAACCCTGATTTGAAGCTGCGCGTTTTCGTGCAGGGTGGCGGTTGCTCAGGATTCCAATATGGTTTCACGTTTGACGAGGTCGTGAACGAAGACGACACCACGATCAACAAAAACGGCGTGGCTCTGTTGGTCGATGCGATGAGCTATCAATACTTGGTCGGCGCTGAAATTGACTACAAAGAAGACTTGCAAGGCGCTCAGTTCGTCATCAAGAACCCGAACGCGACGTCCACCTGCGGCTGCGGCTCGTCGTTCTCCGCCTAATCAGGCTTTAAAAATACCACCCAGTATGCGGGCGCCTCGGGCGCCCGTTACTTTTGGTAAGTTGCCAGGCAAGCCCAGCACAGTTTGACGCGCCAACCAAGCGAAGGCGGCCGCTTCAACGTGCAGCGGTGGCATGCCACGTTCGTCAGACGAAACGACACGCATTCTCGGTAAGCCTGCTTGCAAGCGAGACATGAGCAAGCCGTTCAACGCGCCTCCACCACACACGATGAGTTCATGGGCCTCGTTGGCGTGGCGCAGCACATCAGCCACGCATGCGCGTGCGGTGAGCTCGGTCAGGGTGGTTTGTACGTCTGCAATGCTGGCGTTGGCAAACCCCTTGAGTTGATGCGCCAACCAAGTGGGGTGAAATAAATCACGCCCAGTGCTTTTTGGGGGGGGCAGATGCAAGAAGGGCTCGGCGAGCATGGCTTGCAAAAGCGGTGTGATGACTGAGCCGCTGGCGCCCCATGCACCGTTGTCGTCAAAGGCGTTGCCTGTGTACACGTGACACCAGTGGTCGAGCAGGGCATTGCCAGGGCCGCAATCAAACCCCATCACTTCGCCGTTGGCGTGCAGCACGCTGAGGTTGGCAATGCCGCCAATGTTGAGCACGCCTACGGTGCTATTGGCTTGGCCGAAGATGCCCTCGTGAAACACGGGTACCAACGGAGCGCCTTGGCCGCCCGCAGCCACATCACGGCTGCGGAAATCTGCCACCACATCGATGCCCGTGAGTTCTGCGAGCAAAGCGGGATTGTTGAGTTGCAGCGTGTAGCCTGTGCCATCAAATGCGCTTGGCTGGTGGCGCACGGTTTGTCCGTGCGCCCCAATGGCGCATACGTGCGTTGGGTGTGTGTGTGTGGCTTTGAGCAAAGCCGCAACGGTTTGCGCGTAGACGTGTACCAATCCGTTGGCGGCAAGCGCGGCACGGTGCAACTCGTTGTCGGTGGGGGTGTTGAGTGCCAGTAGCTCTTGCTTCAGGGCCGGCGAAAATGGCAGGGCGTGATGTGCCAACACACGCGGTTGGGGGGCGCTGAAATCTGCCAAAACACCGTCTACACCGTCGAGCGAAGTTCCCGACATCAAGCCAATGAACAGCTGCGTTGAAGGTGATGAGGCTTCAGTAGCCGTCATTTATTCAGCGCGGCTGGTTTGGGTGCTGGCCGCGGCAGTTAAGTCCACCTTGGCCAGGGTGGCGTGCTGTTTGAACTGCTCGCGTGCTGCTGCAGAGACTTCTACGGCAACGCTTTGGCGGGCCATGGTGAGTGGGTCTTTGTGCTGACCGTTCACACGGAATTCAAAGTGCAAGTGCGGCCCTGTGGCCCAACCTGTGGCCCCTACCTGGCCGAGCGATTGACCTTGCATGACCGACTGGCCACGCTTGACGCTGATTTTGCTTAGGTGGGCGTAAACCGTGGTGTGGCCGTTGGCGTGTTTCACCATCACCACATTGCCAAACCCACCTTGCGAACCGGCTACATCGACGAAGCCTTGCCCCACGCTGCGTACAGGGGTGCCTGTGGGCGCGGCGTAGTCCACACCAAGGTGGGCGCGCCATGTTTGCAAAATCGGGTGGAAACGCATCTTGAAGCCGCTGGTCATGCGTGAGAACGCCAAGGGCGATGCCAAGTAGGCGCGACGCAGGCTGACGCCCTCGGCGCTAAAGTAGCCGCCCTCTTTGGAATTGGCTTCTTTGAACCAAAACGCTTGGTGGGTCTTGCCGTTGTTCACGAATTCGGCGGACAACACACGGCCCGTGCGCAGCACTTCACCGTCAGCCTCGAGGGACTCGTAGACCACGGCGAATCGGTCGCCTTTGCGCAGTGCACGGTGAAAGTCAATGTCGCCTGCAAAGATGTCAGCCAATTGGCTGGCGACGCTGTCGGGAATGTTTGCATCGTCAGTCGCCGCAAACAAGGAGCTTTGAATTGTCCCGTTGCCCATGCGTGTACCGATGTTGAGGCGAGCCGTTTCTTGGCGCTCCACAAAACCGTCGGACGTGCGCTCCATCACCCAGCGCGTGAAGTTTTCGCCATCGTCATTGGCCCAGCGGGCCGTCAAACGTGTCAGACGGTGCTCCGCATCACCTTCGACACTGACCATGCGGCCCGCACGGCCAATGAGCTGCTGCCTGGCGGCGCGTGTCGTGCGCAGGTAGGCGGCCGCTTCGGGGTCGCTCAGACCTAAGCGTGAGAGCAGGGTGTCGGCGGTGTCGTTGGATCGGGTGACGTCAGATCGAAACAGTTGCAACGACTTGTCAGTCCACAGGGCGGGGAGAGACAACGTGGTGACGTTCTCCACCACTTGGTGCAACGGCATGGCGGCGACGCCTGCATCCAAACTCGCAACCGCAAACGCACCGCCACCAGCGACGGACAACGCAATGGCGATGCCAGCCATGACGCGGCGGGGTTGGGCGTGAAGGATTTTTTGTAGGCGCGTGGCCCACAAAGAAAGCAATGTCTGCAAGGTATTTCTCCGGCAGTTGGTAGAAGGCGGGGTCAAACCCGGGGGCCTTAACGTTTGCGCCTCTAAAATCAGGCTCAAACACCAAACCGGTGAGTATACCTTGCACGGTAAAAAATCCTTATGAATCAAGCATCTTTACAAAAACACCCCGTCACCGACCGTGTCCTCGACGCCTTGGCCGTGACCAAGCGCGGCTGCGAGGAGCTGATTCCAGAAGACGCGTGGATCAAAAAGCTGGCGCGCTCCGAGGCCACAGGCCAACCGCTGCGCATCAAGCTGGGCTTGGACCCCACCGCGCCTGACATCCACATCGGCCACACCGTGGTGCTCAACAAGATGCGCCAGTTGCAGGACTTGGGCCACCAAGTGATCTTCTTGATCGGCGATTTCACCAGCTTGATTGGCGACCCTTCGGGCCGCAACAGCACGCGCCCACCGCTTACGCCCGAGCAAATCAAGGTGAATGCGGAGACGTATTACAAGCAGGCCTCGTTGGTGCTCGACCCTGCCAAAACCGAAATTCGCTACAACAGCGAGTGGTGTATTCCGCTGGGTTCGATGGGCTTGATTCAGCTCGCGTCCAAATACACCGTGGCACGCATGATGGAGCGCAACGATTTCCACGACCGCTTCCACGCCAACACGCCCATCAGCGTGCACGAGTTTTTGTACCCGCTGATGCAGGGCTACGACTCGGTGGCGTTGAAGTCGGATTTGGAATTGGGCGGGACCGATCAAAAATTCAACTTGCTCATGGGCCGCCACTTGCAAGCCGAATATGGCCAAGAGGCGCAGTGCATTTTGACGATGCCACTGCTCGAAGGTTTGGATGGCGTTGAAAAAATGTCCAAGTCTAAGAACAACTACATCGGCATCAGCGAAGAGCCCAACACCATGTTTGCCAAGGTGTTGTCGATCTCGGATGTGCTCATGTGGCGTTGGTACACCTTGCTGTCGTTTAAGTCGCTGGCGGACATTGAGGCGTTGAAAAAGGAAATCGAAGGCGGTCGCAACCCCAAAGACGCTAAGGTGGCGTTGGCCAAAGAAATTACCGCTCGTTTCCACGGTGCTGCTGCTGCCGATGCGGCTGAGCAAGACTTCATCAACCGCAGCAAAGGTGGTGTGCCCGATGAAATTCCAGAGGTGTCGCTCAGTGGTGCGCCCATGGGCATCGGCGCGTTGCTGAAGGCCACAGGCTTGGCCCCCTCTACCAGCGAAGCCAGCCGTTTGATCGATGGCGGTGGTGTGCGTGTGGACTCGCAAGTGATCAGCGACAAAGGGTTGAAGCTCGAGGCAGGAACGTTTGTGGTGCAAGTGGGCAAGCGCAAGTTCGCACGCGTCACGCTGGCTTAACGAATGGCTGTGATACTGAACGCATGAATACCCTCTCTAAATGGTTTTCGCCCAAAGGGCTGTTGTGGGCGTCCGTGGTGGTGGCATGCATCACCATCGCGCTCAAAACCTTGGCCTGGTACCTCACCGACTCGGTGGGCTTGCTGTCCGACGCGATGGAGTCGGTGGTGAATTTGGCCAGCGCCGTGTTTGGCTTGATGATGGTCACCGTCGCCGCCAAACCAGCCGATGAAGACCACCCCTACGGCCACCACAAAGCAGAGTATTTCTCGTCTGGCTTTGAGGGCATCCTCATCGTGGTTGCCTCGCTGGGCATCATGTGGGCGGCCAGCCATCGTATTTTTGACCCCCAACCCATAGAGCAAGTGGGCCTTGGATTGGCTTTGTCGGTAGCCAGCTCCGCGCTGAACGGTTTGTTGGCGTGGGTGATGTTTCGCGCCGCCAAAGCACACCGTTCCATTGCGCTGGAGGCCGATGCTCGCCATTTGGTGACCGACGTGTGGACCTCGGCGGGGGTGGTGCTAGGCATTGGCTTGGTGAGCCTGACGGGTTGGTTGTGGCTGGATGCCGTGGTCGCGATCGGTGTGGCGCTGAACATCCTGAAAGAAGGGTGGCATTTGATTTGGGGCGCATCGCAAGGCTTGATGGACGAAGCAGTGGAATCCGACGTGCTGGCCCAAATCCACACCGTGCTGCATGACTTGTCGATCAGCCACGAAGAGGTGGGGGCCGATCACGTCCACATCGTGCGCTTTGACCACCTCATCACCCGCAAAGCGGGCCAGCGCCGTTATGTGGATTTGCATATGCACATGCCTGCCGAATGGACGTTGGGGCGTGCGGCCACACTGCGGGCCAATGTGGAGCATGCCTTGATGAAGGCAGTGCCTGGTTTGCGCGCCTCGATCCAGTTGTTGCCCAACGATGTGGAAGCGCACATCGATGACCCGCTAGACGTGGCATGAAAACCGTCCTGCAGCGCGTCAGCGAAGCCCGCGTTGTCGTCGACTGTCAGACCGTCGGTGAGATTGACCAAGGTTTGCTGGTGTTGCTGTGCGCTGAGCGCGGCGATACCGAAGCCGTGGGTCAAAAGATGCTCGACAAAATACTCAAGTTGCGCATCTTCTACGATGACGCAGGGAAGATGAACCGGAGCGTGGTGGATGTGAATGGCGGCTTGTTGGTGGTGAGTCAATTCACCTTAGCGGCCGACACGAGCAGCGGCACGCGCCCAAGCTTTACGCAGGCGGCCCCAGCAGACGAGGGGCGGCGTTTGTATGACGCCTTTGTG
>CAIODK010000149.1 GCA_903856995.1 uncultured Burkholderiales bacterium | reverse complement strand
TCAAAGCCCGCGGTGACATCACACATACCAGAGCCACAAATGCGCTGGGGACTGGGGTGGCGACCTTTGATGGCGCTGTGGAATGGTTTGTTTCATTCGTCAACCCAGTTCCTAACCCAAACGCAGCGCAGCGAACAGTGGAACCGGGGGGCTTATTTGGTCGATGGCTTGGGGCATTGCGGCGCCTGCCACACACCACGTAATGGTTTGGGCGCCGAGCGCCACGCAGACGCCTACATGCAAGGCGCCATGGTGGATGGTTGGCAGGCACCTGCGCTAGACCGTTTGAACCCGGCACCTGTGGCGTGGGACGAAAATGAATTTTTCCGTTACTTGCGCCACGGTCACACGCACCACCACGGCATTGCGGCGGGCCCTATGGGGTTGGTGGTGCGCAACTTGGCCGCCGTGTCGGATGAAGACATACGTGCCATGGCGGTGTATTTGGCGTCATTGCAAACCAGCCCCGTGCTGGATGAAACCCAAATCGCACAGAGGTCACAAGAAGTGGTGCTTGCTGCTGCCAACCAAGCCCCCCTGCCCGACGCTGCCCAACGTTTGTTCCAAGGCAGCTGTGGCGCCTGCCACCATGATGGCGATGGACCTCAGTTGTTAGGGGTTAACCGGCCCCTTGCGCTCAATACCAATGTGCACAGTGACAGGCCCGATAATCTGCTGCGCGTTGTGTTGGAGGGCATACAAGCACCGGCCTCCAAAGACATAGGCTTCATGCCTGCGTTTGCAAACACCTTGAGCGACAAGCAGTTGGTAATGCTTGTCAATGGAATGCGGGCACGTTATGCCCCCGATAAACCGACTTGGCCAAACACGGCGCAAACCTTGGCGGCCATGCGCAAACCTTGAGACTTAGTTGTGCATCGCGCTATCGCGAACAAAATCATCTAAAAGTTTCTTCAGTTGCGCTGTTTTGCGATGGCCCAGCAATTTGTCAATCGATTGATGGTGAGCGTCGACTTGAGCTGTGAGGCGTTTGACCGTGGCCAAACCTTTGTCGGATATAAAAACCAGCACCTTACGGTTGTCTTCCATGCTAGTTTTCCGCATTACCAAGCCACTGTTGACCAATTTGTCTATATTTTTGGTTAGTGCAGGATGATTCATCAGGACTTGTTCAGCCAATTCCCCCATGACACGCCCATTTTCGTCTGACAGCACTTGCAAAATGCGCCAGTGTTGCTCGGTCATCTTTTCTTTGGCTATGGCTTTTACTAAACCCATACTCATCGTACGGTTGGCCGATGCCAGCAAATAGGCGAGATAATTCTTGAGGTCGGGACTAGGCACTTATCCTACTTACAGTGGTTTGGGGCTATGCTAGTATAGCCAAATTGCTTGCCTAGGAAACTTTTATGGCTCTTGGAACGTTCTGTGGAGATTGCATGTGAAAAGGTTGGCGTAGGCACCATGTTCAGACATTGCAGTGGTCAATATCGGGGTATCGAAGCACGCATGCATCGCCCTAGCAAAGCGCGCACTTGGCGGTCGCATCGGACACTTGAGTTGCCCGATGATTCACAATTTATCTCTTTAGGTTTGTGCCTGGCCCACAACGGCGCAGCGGGTATTTGGTCACCCTCTGCTTTAGCCAGTGCCCAATTGGCTGTCGCCGAACTCAATCAGCGCGACGGCATCGCAGGACGCCAAGTGCGCTTGGTTTGCATAAATGCCTGTGATGAGTCGTCTGATTTTGAAGACACCTTGCTGCGCACCATTGAGACCCACGGCGTCGAAGCCTTGGTTGGTATGCACACGAGTACGGTGCGCGAACGCATTGTGCAAGCTGTGGGTGGCATGCTGCCTTATGTCTACACGCCCTTATATGAAGGTGGCGAGGTCACGCCCGGAGTGTTCACCCTCGGCGAAACGCCTGCGCAGCAGTTGAGACCTGCGGTGGAATGGCTTAGTCGCCATGAAAAATCCAAGCGTTGGTTGTTTGTGGGCAATGACTATGTGTGGCCGCGTGTGTCGCATCGTTTAGCGAAAACCTATGTTGAGCAAAGCGGGGGCATGGTCATGAACTCGATGTATTTTCCTATCGGCACCGAGGATTTTTCGGCGGTTTTCGACTGTGTGAATAACTTGCAAGCCGATGCGGTCTTGGTGTCCTTGGTGGGTCACGACGCCATCACGTTCAAC
>CAIODK010000148.1 GCA_903856995.1 uncultured Burkholderiales bacterium | reverse complement strand
ATTGACGTTTACGTAAACGTAAACAAGGAAACCATGGCCACCACCTATTCCATCAGCGATTTAGCACGTGAATTTGACCTAACCACGCGAGCCATCCGTTTTTACGAAGACATGGGGCTGCTGCAGCCCGAACGCTCCGGCCCCGGCGGGCGCAACCGTGTCTACACCCACCGCGATCGCACACGACTCAAGCTCACCCTACGCGCCAAGCGATTGGGCCTGTCGCTCACCGAAGCCAAAGACTTGATTGATATGTACGACAGCCCGCGCGACACGGGGCCGCAGTTGCAAAAGTTTTTGGTGGTCCTTGACGTCCACAAGCGCGACCTCGAAGCGCAAATGGCAGAAATTCAAGAAAACCTCGATGAAGTGAAGGTTCATGAAAGAGAGGCGCGTAGCTTGTTGGCTAAGCACGGTGAGACACCGACTAAGGCCGCCAAACTTGCCAAAGGGCGCAAAGCATGACAAAACTCTCCGCTCTCGCACACCCCGAGTTACACGCCCGCATCGAATCCAGCTTTGTGCGCCAAGGCATGATGCGCCACCTCGGTGCGCGCATCGTCTCCGTCGCGCCAGGCGAGGTTGAGGTTGCCTTGCCTTACTCAGAGCGCGTCACCCAACAGCAAGGCGGCTACCACGGCGGCGCGATGGGCGCATTGGCTGACATTGCCGCCGGCTATGCCGGCCTGACGCTCGCCGCCGAAGGGCAAGAAGTGACTACCGTGGAATACAAGATCAATTTTCTTGCAGCCTTCTCTGGCGGCGAATTGCGGGCACGCGGACATGTGGTGCGCGCGGGCAAACGCCTCATCATCACCACGGCTGAAGTGGTGCACCTCGACAACAACGGCGGCGAATCACCCTGCGCATTGATGCAGCAAACCCTCGCCACCGTGAACAAAACCTACTAAGACAACTGGAGTCCTTTATGAACAATTTGCCCGGCCTAAATTTTCAACTCGGTGAAGACATCGACGCCCTGCGCGATGCCGTGCGCGAGTTCGCCCAAGCCGAAATCGCACCGCGTGCAGCGCAGATCGATCATGACGACCAATTCCCGATGGATCTGTGGCGCAAGATGGGGGACCTTGGCGTGCTCGGCATCACGGTGGGTGAAGAGTTCGGTGGCGCCAATATGGGCTACCTCGCGCACATGATTGCGATGGAAGAAATTTCACGCGCGTCTGCCAGCGTGGGCCTGAGCTATGGCGCGCACAGCAATTTGTGCGTGAACCAAATCAAACGCAACGGCACCGAAGCGCAGCGTCAAAAGTATTTGCCAAAACTCATCAGCGGCGAGCACGTGGGCGCTTTGGCCATGTCCGAGCCAGGGTCTGGGTCAGACGTCATCAGCATGAAACTCAAGGCCGAGGACAAAGGTGGCTACTACCTGCTCAACGGCAACAAGATGTGGATCACCAACGGGCCAGATGCGGACACCTTGGTGGTCTATGCCAAAACCGAACCCGAGTTGGGCGCGCGCGGCGTGACCGCCTTTTTGATTGAAAAGGGCATGAAGGGTTTCAGCGTTGCGCAAAAGCTAGACAAGCTGGGCATGCGCGGCAGCCACACCGGAGAGCTGGTGTTTCAAAACGTGGAGGTGCCAGAGAGCCATATCTTGGGCGGTTTGAACATGGGCGCCAAGGTGCTGATGAGCGGCTTGGACTATGAGCGCGCAGTGTTGACGGGCGGCCCCTTGGGCATCATGCAATCGGTGATGGACAACGTCATCCCCTACATTCACGACCGCAAACAGTTTGGTCAAAGCATTGGCGAGTTCCAGCTCATTCAAGGCAAAGTGGCCGACATGTACACCGTGCTGCAAGCCGGTCGTTCGTTCGCCTACACCGTGGCCAAAAACCTCGACATGCTGGGCACCGACCATGTGCGACAGGTGCGCAAAGACTGCGCCTCCGTCATCTTGTGGACCGCTGAGAAAGCCACATGGATGGCGGGTGAGGGCGTGCAGATTTTTGGTGGCAATGGCTACATCAACGAATACCCCTTGGGTCGTTTGTGGCGCGATGCCAAGCTGTATGAAATCGGCGCAGGCACCAGCGAAATTCGCCGCATGTTGATCGGTCGTGAGTTGTTTGCCGAGACAATGTGAGGCAAGCGCCCGAGCCCTGGGTGCCTCTTTTGACGCGTGACTGAATGAAAAAACTTCTTGCCTTGGTGTTCCTCCCTCTGTGTGCTGTGTTGCATGGCATGGGGGTGGGTTTAAGTGTTGGCTTTGTGTTGGCCTTGTGGTTCAGCGTGGCACGTTTGCTGATGTTGGCTTACTACTGGCCCTCGCCGGGCAACGAGTTGTGGGCAGAGTTACCCGTCGCGTTGCTCATGGGTTTTCGTTTTGACATGAAGATGGGCGCCGTTGCCACACTGCTCCTGTTCCCGTTGCTGGGCTGGCGCTGGCGCATGAGTGCGGTGCTCATCAAGGTGTGGGCGAGCTTGTTTGCCTTATTGGCCGTCATCAACTTCTACTACTACGGCTTTTACAAGCTCCCCATTGACAGTGTGATTTTTGGCTTGGCCGACGACGACACCATCGCCGTCTTGCAAACCATTTGGCAAGACTTCCCCGTGTTTCAGATCACGGTGGTCTTGGCCTTTGCGTTGTGGAGTGCCAATGCGGTTGCTTTGCGTGTCGGGCAGCGCACGTTGCTGTGGTGGCAGCAACACGGGGCACGCGCTTGGCATTTGCTGCTGATCCCTGTGTTGTTGGTGCTTGTGTTGATGGTGGGAAAAGGCACGCTCAAAGGCATGGCTTTGCAACTCGATAACGTCACCGCCACCAGCAAACCGTTTTTGAACAACGTCATCCCCAACGGCGTCACGGCCTTGTACAACGCTTGGGACGCCTACCGCACCTCCACCGACATCGGCGACGAAGACACGGGGCTCAAGGCGTATGGTTTTGCCAACTACCGTGAGGCTGCGCGTGCCTATGGATTGACGGCGACGTCCCACGCGGGCGTGCAGCGCGCCCTCATGGCGACAGGACGCAACCAACCCAATCGCAAAAATTTGGTGTTCTTTCAAATGGAATCATGGAGCGCTGAGCCTTTCAAATACCAATCCAAAGACATGGATGTCTTGGCTGGTTTGAAAGACCAACTGCACAAGGCTTGGTTGTTTGACAACTTCGATGCCGCGCATCACGGCACACACCCTGCGCTCGAAGCGATTTTGTACAACACCCCCGTCACGCCGATTACGAACGGCAAGTATCGGCACATCACGCTCGACTGGGGCGTGCCGTTCGCTATGAAAAGGTCTGGCTATGACACGCTGTTTGTCACCTCTGGTCAATCTGGCTGGCGCGAGCTCAACCGTGTCTTGCTCATTCAAAGTTTTGATGAGGTGGTCGACGCCGCGACCTTGCGTGCCAAGTACCCAGGCGCAGAGGGGGGTATCTGGGGCGTGTGGGACGCGTACATGTTCCGTTACATCGAAGAGCGCTTGGCGCAGCAACCCAAAGACCGGCCGTTGTTCATCTACGGCATGTCAACCACCAACCATCCGCCGTATGAGTTGCCCTCGGACTACGCGCCCTTTGTGTTTGATATCAACAAATGGCCAGGCGACAAAGGCTCTGAGCACCTGGTCCCCAACTTGCAAACCTACCGCTACGCCAATGACGAATTGGCTAAGTTTGTCGCGGCAGTTGCAAACTTGCCTGCGGGGCCGCGCACCGTGGTCGCAGCAACAGGAGATCACAACGTTCGCACCTTTGGCCAGTACGCCACGCCCGAGAGCCAAGTGCTGCGCCAGCAAGTGCCGTTCATGGTGTGGGGTGCGGGCAAGCTGGCTTGCCTCAGCGCCTTGCACCAAGCCGCCAGCCACCTAGACATGTTCCCGACCTTGTTTCCTCTGTTGGGCATTCACGAGGGCTACCTCATGACGGGACGAAACTTGGCCGAATGCCCAACGGCAAAAAGCACAGAGGATGCTTTGGCCGTGACCTTCGTCGGACAAGTTCGCTCGAACCATGCCATTTGGAACATGGGAAGCCCGAACACCCTGGCTTGCCAACCCGTAGGAAGTGTGTGTGAATGGCAGCCTAAGCAAGACGCGAAAGCGCGTGCCCGCGTAGCATTGCTGGACTGGAATATCCGGCATCACATTCATCAAGCCACAGGGAAAACGCAATAAATATGTCAACGTCGCTCAAGCACCTTTTTGACCGTAACCGGGAGTGGGCCGCGCGCATGGAGCGCGAGCAACCCGGCTTCTTCTCGCACCTCTCGCAGCAACAGTTGCCTAAATATTTATGGATCGGGTGCTCAGACAGTCGCGTGCCTGCGAACCAAATCACGGGGCTTGATCCTGGTGAAGTGTTCGTGCATCGCAACATTGCCAATGTGGTGGTTCACTCCGATCTCAATGCGTTGTCGGTGATTCAATACGCCGTCGATTGCCTCAAGGTCGAGCACATCATGGTGGTGGGGCACTACGGCTGTGGCGGCGTGTTGGCAGCCACGCGCGGCACGCGCATTGGTTTGGCTGACAACTGGCTGCGCCATGTGCAAGACGT
>CAIODK010000147.1 GCA_903856995.1 uncultured Burkholderiales bacterium | reverse complement strand
ACGCCGCGCACCTCCATGCGTCGCTTAACATTTTTAAACTCACTCAGCGCCGTCAGACTATGTGCTGTCGACACGCCGACGTGACGGGCCGCAGCAATTGCTGCGAGTGCGTTCAAGCGATTATGCTCACCCATCAACTTCCACCTTAATTCACCCTGCTTTTCACAACGAAATTTGACTAAATTATCTTTATCTATATCCCAACCATCAACACACGCAAACAGCTCTACTGGTGCCCAGCAACCCCGCTCAATCACGCGCCTCAGTGAGTTATCGAGCCCGTTACTTACCACCAAGCCGTTGCTGGGCACGGTGCGCAACAGATGATGAAACTGCGTTTCAATGGCGGCAAGATCGGCAAAAATATCGGCGTGATCAAACTCCAGATTATTAAGAATGATGGTACGTGGATGATAATGAACAAACTTAGAGCGTTTATCAAAGAAAGCGGTGTCGTATTCATCCGCTTCAATAACAAAAAATGGCGCATCAGTTAGGCGTGCGGAGAGCCCGAAGTTCTGTGGAACGCCGCCAATCAAAAATCCTGGGTTTAAGCCTGCACATTCCAGTATCCATGCCAGCATGGAGGCGGTCGTGGTCTTGCCATGGGTGCCGGCGACCGCCAACACCCACTTGTCATGCAATATATTCTGCGCGAGCCACTGTGGGCCAGAAATGTAGGGTAGGTTGCGATTAAGAATTTCTTCCATAAGCGGGTTCCCACGCGACACCACATTACCAACAACAAAAACATCTGGCTGCAGGGCAATTTGCTCTGTACCAAAGCCCTCGATCAACTCTATTCCTTGCGCCTGAAGTTGTGTGCTCATCGGCGGATACACGTTGACATCACAGCCAGTAACACGATAGCCCGCTTGCTTTGCTAGCACCGCAATGCCGCCCATGAAGGTACCGCAAATACCTACTATGTGGATATGTGTTTCACGCATCGTAATTCAATACCGGGGCCAACCAACGTTCGATCTCTTCGATGCTCTGGCCCTTGCGTCGCGCATAGTTCTCAACCTGGTCTTTGTCTACCTTGGCCGTCGCAAAATACTGCGACTGCGGATGTGAAAAGTAAAATCCACTCACAGCGGCGGTGGGTAGCATGGCGAAGCTTTCGGTCAGCGTGATGCCGGCTCTGTTTGGCACATCCAACAGCTCAAACAAGGCGCGCTTCTCGGTGTGATCAGGGCAGGCCGGGTAGCCCGGGGCGGGTCGAATGCCGCGATATTTTTCATCAATGAGGTCCTCGGTGCTGGCCTGCTCGTCAGCGGCATAGCCCCAAAATTCACGTCGAACACGTGCGTGCAACAACTCCGCAAACGCCTCCACTAGGCGATCAGCCAATGCCTTCAGTAGAATACTGTTGTAGTCGTCGTGCCTGCTCTCAAATTCTGCCACGCGCTTGTCGATGCCAACGCCCGTGGTAACCGCAAACGCTCCAATATAATCAAGCACGCCACTTTCCTTGGGTGCGATAAAGTCGCCAAGGCTGAGGTT
>CAIODK010000146.1 GCA_903856995.1 uncultured Burkholderiales bacterium | reverse complement strand
CTGGTGGACTTCGATGGCAGCAGCCTCACCCAAGACGCGTGGGTGCGCAAGCAGGGCATCAAGCTCGCCCCAACCGTGTTGTTCTTTGGCGCGCAAGGGCGGGAAGTGGCCACACGTTTGAAGGGTGCTTATTTGTCCGACTTCTACGGCGCCTATTTAGATGAGCAATTGGCGGCAGCTCGCCATGCGGTGGCTGGCACATGATCCCCCTTCAAGTCGAATCTGCTTGGCGCGGCACCTCAGACTGTCGCAACTGCGGCATCCGAGATATGGTGTTGTTTGCTGACTTGAATGAGCAAGATTTCAACCTCATTCACGCCCCCATAGATGACTTGGTGTACCAAGCGGGTCAGGTCTTGTATGAAGAATCAGCGACGGCGTTGGGCGTGTTCACGTTGCGTAAGGGCATGCTGAAACTGGTGCGTTTCACCGCCGATGGTCGTGTGCGCGTGGTGCGTGTGTTGTTTCCTGGTGATGTGGTCGGGCTGGAGGCCTTGGCGACCGGACGCTATGACAGCCAAGCAGTGGCCTTGAGTGAGGTATCGCTGTGCCGAATTCCATTGGCTGTGATCCACCAACTCGGTGCCAACAGTCCTCGCTTGCATCGTAAATTAATGGAAAAATGGCAAAACGCATTGAAGCTTGCGGACGATTGGGTGGCTGAGTTGAATTTTGGCAGTGCGCGACAACGCGTGCACCACTTCATTCGCAAAATGCATGAGGTGTCAGGAGACAGTACCGCCACGTTGTTTGGCCGCGACGACATGGGGGCCATGATGGACTTGAAACTTGAAACCGTCAGCCGCGAAGTGACTGCACTGGTGCGCGCCGGTGTGATGTCGCCAATCGACAAACATGGGCGACATTACAAGGTGTTGCAGCCCGAGCTTTTGCAAGAAAAATAACGAGGGGACATCTCATGAATAAGTTTTTGTTCTTGGCTTTGTTGGTAGGTACGAGCATGGTGAATGCTCAGCAACACCCGCTCTTCAAAGATGCAGACCTCAAAGCAGGGGAGAAGTTGATTGCCGAAAACCAATGCAACGAATGCCACATTCGTCGCGCGGGTGGGGACGGTAGTGATATCTACCAACCCAAAGGTCGCATCAACACAGCTGGCGCATTGCGCGGCATGGTGGAGTACTGCAACACCGAGCTCAACCTTGGGTTTTTCCCTGAAGATACCAATGCTGTGGCGGCTGTATTAAATAAACAGCATTACAAATTTCGCTGAGCTTACAAAAAGGTTTGGCGTAAACCCGATGGTGTTCCCATCAGAGATGATTTATATTAGCGGGTGTTGATATATTTAACTGATGTGGAAGGACTATCTGTGAAAACACCAGATGGCATTCAATCGGGACGCGTTCAAAAAGCGCCCGAAAACTTTTTAGACCGTGACGGTATCAGTACCGTCATTGTTGAAAGCAAAGCCGGTCGTCGTAACTTCATTCGCAGCGCATTTGCCGCTGCTGCCGCAGGTGCTGCTGCACCCATGGCTTTGGCGCAGGGTAACCCTGTGCCCACTGAAGGTGGCGACCCCAATATCTTGAACTTGCCCGAGCACGCCACTGGTCTTGGCCAAGGCGTGGCCGCTCACAATGGCTACGGCATCCCTTCTAAGTTCGAGTCCAACGTGCAGCGTCGTCAAAGCCCAGGCTTGACGCAAACCACACAAGCCTCGGTGTCATTCGCACCGCTGCAGTCTTTGTTTGGCATCGTCACACCGAGCGGCTTGCACTTTGAGCGTCACCACCAAGGTTGGTGGGACATCGACCCCTCTAAGCACCGCTTCATGATCAACGGCATGGTGAAAACACCCAAGGTGTTCACCATGGACGAAATCATGCGTTTGCCATCGGTCTCTCGTTTTCACTTCATTGAGTGCGGTGCAAACACGGCGGTGGAATGGGGTAACGTGGCGGTGCCTACCGTGCAATACACGCACGGCATGGTGTCGTGCAGCGAGTTCACAGGCGTGCCGCTCATCACCTTGCTCGAAATCGCTGGCGCTGATTTCAAGAACGCCAAATTCATTTTGGCCGAAGGTGGCGACGGTTCATCCATGACCCGCACCATCCCGATGAGTTTGATCTTGTCTGGCGAAGTGCTGGTGGCCTACGGCCAAAACGGTGAAATGCTGCGTCCTGAAAACGGTTACCCCTTGCGTTTGATCGTGCCAGGCGTTCAAGGTGTGAGCTGGGTCAAGTACCTGCGCCGGATTGAAGTGGGTGACATGCCCTACGCCGCCAAAGACGAAGCCGTGCACTACATGGACTTGATGCCAGATGGTCAACACCGTCAGTACACCAACATCCAAGAGTGCAAGAGCGTGGTCACCACGCCCTCTGGCGGTCAAGTGCTGTTGGATAAAGGTTTTTACAACATCACGGGCCTCGCATGGTCGGGCCGTGGCAAGGTCAAAAAAGTAGACGTGTCTGTGGACGGCGGTCGTAACTGGCGCCAAGCCCGTTTGGAAACGCCCGTGCTTAGCAAAGCGCTGACCCGCTTCAACATCGACTGGGTGTGGGACGGCAAGCCTGCCATCATCCAAAGTCGAGCCACCGACGAGACCGGCTATGTGCAACCCACCTACAAGCACTTGCGTGCTGCGCGTGGCACCCGTTCGATTTATCACAACAACGCCATCCAATCTTGGTTGGTGCAAGAAAACGGCGAGGTCAAGAATGTCCAAGTTTCGTAAAGTCGTTTTGACCACAGCCCTGTTGGCTGCTGCTGGTTTTGCCAGCGCACAAAGCACGGCTTACCCAGGCGTGGGCCGTCCGGCGACCGTCAAAGAAGTGGCTGCATGGGACATCGATGTGCGCCCTGACTTCAAAGGTTTGCCCGCTGGTTCAGGCTCGGTTGCCCAAGGCCAAGACTTGTGGGAAGCCAAGTGCGCCCACTGTCACGGTGTGTTTGGCGAGTCCAACGAAGTGTTCAGCCCCTTGGTGGGCGGCACGACCAAGGATGACATCAAATCCGGCAACGTGGTCAACTTGAAGCGCGCCGATTTTCCTGGCCGCACAACGCTGATGAAAGTTGCCACAGTGTCCACACTGTGGGACTACATCAACCGCGCCATGCCATGGACTGCGCCGAAGTCACTCAAGCCTGATGAGGTTTATGCGGTCACCGCGTACCTCTTGAGCTTGGCCGATGTGGTGCCTGAGAACTTTGTGTTGACCGATAAAAACATCGCCGAAGTGCAAAAGCGCATGCCTAACCGAAATGGCATGACTACCAAGCACGCGATGTGGGCCGGCAAAGAGTTCAACGGCACACCGAAGCCTGATACGGCCAACGTGGCGTGTATGAAGGACTGCATCCCTGAAGCCAAAGTAGCTTCGATGCTGCCCGACTACGCCCGCAATGCGCACGGCAACTTGGCTGACCAAAACCGTTTGGTCGGACAACAACACGGTGCGAACACTGCGGTGCCTGAAAACAAATCAGCCGCTGCGGGCGCAGCTGCGGCAGCACCCGCTGCCGCTAAGCCAGCAGCCAAAGTGGTTGACCCTGCCTTGGCTTTGTTGGCCAAGCACAACTGCACGGCGTGCCATGCTGTTGGACCACAAAAGAACCAAGCCCAAAGTCAGCAGGGTGCTCAGTGCGTAAGCCCACAAATACTGCACATTCAAAATGTCGCT
>CAIODK010000145.1 GCA_903856995.1 uncultured Burkholderiales bacterium | reverse complement strand
CTTTTAACTAATCCTAAAAGTTAAGGTACTTGTCAAAGAATGCACTCGTTTTCAATCTGGCCGATTGCGATGCCATAAGATCGTGCTGTCGGCTGCCGACGTTGTCAAACCCATACCCTGCATCGTACTGTTCGATTTGAACCATCGGAATTTTTGGACTCTGGCCTGCTAGCTGGTTAGCCTCATGCTGATCGCGCTGCACGGCCACAAACTCATCCATGGATTCTTGCGTCATGAACAGGCCTGTTGAGGGCAGATGGACCAGCACTGGACACATCGGCCGCCAACTGCTCACCTCCGGGTGGGTCATCCCCCCTCCATAAAATGAAGCGGCTGCGAAAACTTGTGGCATGGTGCATGCGGATTCCCAGGCGAGCAATCCACCCCAGCAAAAACCCATGATGCCCACTCTGCCCTGAGTCACCTGCCCCTGGGCCCAAGCCACCACGGTCTGGACGTCCAGCATGGCACGGCTTGAATCTACAGGCTGCAAAGGGTTAAACAATTGTTCACCCGAAAATACAATCTGGTATTTGTACCCATGGTCCTTTCCTGCGCGGCCTCGGCCAAACAGCGATGGCGCAACCACCAGGTAGCCTCTGGACGCATGCTCGTTGGCCAAGGCCCTGATGCGCTGGCTCACCCCGGGCATGGGGTTGCGGTTTGCACCCGAATCAACCCGATTGATCGATCTTGCATCCATCTCATGCAAGAGAACCAAGGCTCCTCGTGGAGGGCTTGATGGCTGCGCAACAAACGCCCGGAATCGGTGCTTGTCTGGCGCTGTGAACTCAGCGTATTGACCCATGGGTTTTGTCGTTAACAAAGTGTTCTCTCCGGCGTGAACTCAAAGCATCAGTGATACCGTTTCGCCAGTGACCACCGCCTGGGGTATTGAGTTGTGGAACCCAATTCAAACAGCGTACTTCACGCAACATCAGCGCACAGTCGTCGGCCGAGACTGGCTCTGAAAAGTAAAAACCTTGGATCTCGTCACAGCCCTGCTCGTGCAACATATCTAGTTGGTGGACGGTTTCGACACCCTCGGCAACCACCTTGAGTTTCAGGATGTGCGCCAAATTAATAATGGCCCAAGTGATGGCGGAATCGTCTGGGTTGGCGTTCAACTCACTGATAAAAGAGCGATCGATCTTCAGGATGTCTAGGGGAAAGCGCTTGAGATAAGCCAGACTGGAATAGCCCGTTCCAAAATCATCAATCGATATGCTCATTCCGTAAGATCGGAACCGTTCCAGTTCAGGAGCGATCAGGGCTGGCTTGTGCATGAGATTCGATTCCGTGATTTCGAACTCCATCAGCTTGGGGTCAACGCCGGTATTAGCGATGATCGTCTGTAGCTTCGCATCTAGGTTGGATGCCATCAACTGACGCGGTGATAAATTGATTGACACACGCGGCACGCACAGACCTTCTGCTTGCCAAAGGATGATTTGTTTAGCGACACAATTGATGACCCATTCACCAACAATCACAATCATTCCAGTCTCTTCCAGCTGAGACATAAATTCGGTTGGCCCCACCACACCACGTTTGGGATGTCGCCAACGCAGTAAAGCTTCAAAGCCGCAAATCTGACCGTTCCGTAAATCGACTTTTGGTTGATACAGTAATAAAAATTCGTCACGCGACAAAGCACCGCGAAGCAACATATCGAATTCAAGCTGATCCTTTTCATCCGAATTCATCTCTTCACTGTAAAAGTGAAAGTCGTTGCGACTGGTCTCTTTGGCGGAGTACATCGCACGGTCAGCGTTGCCCAACAATAGCTCGGAGTCAGAGCCGTGATCAGGGAAGATTGACGCACCGATGCTTGCCGTGACGTAGGCTACTTGGCCATTTAGATCAAAGGGCTCTGCTAGCTTTAGCAATATTTTTCGGGCCACAGACTCTATATCGGCGGAGTGTTCCAAGTCGGGCAAGAGAATGGCAAACTCATCCCCCGACAACCTAGCCACCGTGTCGCCCGCACGAAGGCAAGAGGTCATTCGTCGTGCCGCTTGCAACAAAAGTAAGTCACCGGCTTGGTGCCCAAATGTGTCATTGAGCAGCTTGAAGCGGTCGAGATCGAGGTAAATCAAGCCCAAACGCCGGCCTTGAAACTTAGCTTCTTTGAGAGCCAGTTGAAGACGTTCTAGCAACAAGCTCCGATTCGGTAAACCCGTCAAATCATCGTACTGAGCCAAGTAAATTAGCTTTTCACGGAGTCTATTTTTCTCCATCGCCACGCTCAAGATATTGAGCATGTTTTTAAGAAAATTATGGTCGGCATCGGTGTAGTACTGCGCAACTCTCGACGCGACAGCGAGTGTCAGACCATAGTCACCTGACTCCATCGAATCAACCGAATAGACCTGCGCATTGCTGAGCTTGTGTGCCTTCAGCATCTCTGGCAACAAACTCAGCGTGGTGCGAGAAAGACCGGTTCCACGGTCCCCAAAAGCTTGTGGCATGTCACGGCCAAGCCATTCTGCAGTCCAGCCCTTACCCGCCAACAGATAGGGTTCGGTGCGATCAGGGGTGCGCACGATCAAAGCGGAATGACTGGCGTGCAGACTGGTTCTGGCTGCTTCGACAATTTGATCCGCCAAGTCGCTAAAGTTTTGCTCTTTCAGTGCTTGGCGACCCAGTTGAGCGAGAATATTTTCTCGACGAACTTGGGCGACTAAATTACTTTCTAGTTTTTTTTGTGAGCTGACGTCGATGTCAATACAGAGGTACTTTTTCACCTTCTCAGCTTCGTCAAAAATCGGCACGATGCTGCGCTGGTGCCAATAGCTATTGACCTGCGAGTCATGCACCCTCACCTCCCCATGCCAGATCTGTGGTGAGGGTTGCCAGCGTAGGTTTTCGGTGACCTCGTCATAGCCGATGTCTTGCAAGCGATGGCCTAGCAACAAGTCATGAGGCAGACCGATGGCCGCGACAAAGCGGTCGTTGGCCTCGGTCAAGCGGCCTTCACTGTCGAGTTCACAGGCAATGGTCGCCTCGTCCATGGCTTTTTTATGCTGAATGAGCGTATCCATCAACACATGAATTTGCTGCCCGAACTGGGCCCGCAAGCTGCCAGCGGTCCGATTGATGACGGCGACCGCTTGTCTCATCTCCAGCGGTGCACCAACGGGTAGAACCGCTTGCGCATTGACAACCCCTGCGAGCACCTGGGTTTCAAAGGCCTCTAACCTGTCGAAATTACCCAGCCATCGCTTGAGCATGCTGTGCATGATCTTCAGTCCAATGCCAAGGCTCAGCAATACCAAAGCCGTCAATCTCAGCACCAAGTCCCAGTGCTCGTTGGTGACCCTATTCACATCAAAGCTCAGTGTTAATTGTCCGTAGTTGCGCCCCCCCACACTGACCAAGTGTTGTAGATCAGGCAGTCGCGCGCTCACAAAGGCAAACAGCCAGTCGGGGGCATGGAGTTCTGACGACAGCTGACTTTGAATCACCCCCCCCTCATGGTCTTTGTAGATGACCTCTCTCAGCGGTGAGTTCTGAATCATGGCTGAAAGCGTGCGATCAATGGTGTCGAAGTCGCCGATAACCGCACTGTTTGACAGTGTCAATTTCGACAAATCAATCATCTTTTGAGCTTCTTGCAAGTTACTTTCTATGCGCTGCGAAAACCTCTCCGCCAACAACAACCCAAACCCTGTCAAACCAAATACCAAGAGAGCCACGGCGTAAATCAAAAAAACGCGGGACGCCAAAGTGTCTGGTGCTAGCCAGCGAGATAAACGCTTCACGATAGTTCCAATACGGTCATGGTTTGGCGCTGTAGCGCTCAATGCAACCTAACGGGGTAACGACGGTAAAAATCGCGATAGGCGTCGTACTCTGCGTCAGTGGCAGCGATAAAGAAGAGTTGCGTTTTAGATTTGATCGTGTTGGAAGCGTTCTCCAGTACCTGCTTGCCAACAGGATCTTCGTGCATGCCCAAAAACGCCTTAGCAACGGCCTGCGTGTGCACCAGAGGCACACGAGGCGAGACCATCAGCGCCAAGTCGTTGAACGGTGGAGAGCTCCAAAGAACACGAAGTTTGCGATTTTCTCGGGCGGTGTATTCCGCCACCATCTGCGAGTTGGAGCCTGCCGCATCCGCTCTGCCAGCGAGCAATTGACTAAATGCAGCATCAATATTTCCACCAAATACTGAAACCACATTGATACGCTGCTCGTTAAATTGAGCCAACGGTACTTTGTAAGCGAGCAAGGCATCGGTTCCAGGGAATGCGACAGTTTTGCCTTCAAGCTCGGACAAAGCCTTGATAGGTGACTGGACCTGCACAACGATTTGTCCCGACACAGGTGGCCCGTTGCGGCGAGCAAAAACCCGCCAGCGCAACTTCGTATGCTCAGGGCTGAACAAGTGGTTGGTGAACGTAAAGTCAGAATCACCAGCCAAAACGGCTGCCGTTGTTTCTGACGAGGTGCGGCCCAGACGCAAATTCAGACGCACGCCACTGCGTTCAGAAACATGGTCAAGGATCGGATTCCAGTACTTCCCCATCAAGTCTAAGTTGTACTGGTTGACGGGGGAAAAGTTGTACCTAGGCGCGTTGCTGCTGCTCCCCTCTGTCGCGTTTTGCGCCTGGACTGAACCAACGAGGCACAGCGTGAGGAGCAGACACATCGTGACAAAGGTCGTCATAGACTCGTGCATTAATTTTAGTTTCGTTCTCATTTGTATTAAATTTTATTGAAATAAACATACTTAGATATTTGTTTTAAAAAACTTTCATCATTTAAACCATCAAAAATATATTATATAAATGATACACGTCTACGTCTTAAGGCTTTTAAAAAGCCCCTTTCTACGATGTATTTCCGCGAATCGGCACTTACCGATTAATGAATGAAGCGACTTTCCCAGCGTTGAATCGCATCCAGATGCTTGAGTGTCATGTCGATTTCGTCCAATCCTTCCAGCAACGTACGCCGTTGATTCGGATCTATCTGGAACTTAATCACACCAGCGTCGGGGCCTGTAATTTCGGAGTGAACAAGATCAACGTGCACAGGCGTATGACCATCCGCCTGCAATACTTTTTGCATCAATTGTTGGTGTGGCTCGATATCCAACTCGATGGGTAGGACACCGTTTTTCAAACAGTTTTCAATGAAGAACTCGGCCAATCGATGGCCAATCACACAGCGAATACCGTAGGCTTGGACCGCCCATACGGCGTGCTCACGCGAGCTGCCACAACCAAAATTGGCGCCGACCACCAAAATTGGCGCCCGTTTGAATTGAGGACGTTCCAACACGCAGTCGCTGATGATGGTTCCATCCATGTGACGCCTTTGAAATGCCAAAAAGCCTTCCGACAAATCGGCGTTTAGGTCTTTCAGATATTTGGAGGGGATGATCTGGTCCGTGTTGACATCATCCATGGGCCATGGAATCGCAGCGCCCTTGACTTCGATAAATGGCGTCATGTTGTGCCTAGTATGAAATGAAAGAAGCAGCGTCGACGATATAGCCAGCAATGGCACAGGCCGCGGCTGTGGCAGGGCTTGCTAGGTGAGTTCTGACACCGCGCCCCTGTCGGTTTTCAAAGTTCCGGTTACTGGTAGCAACACAACGTTCACCAGGTCGGCCCACTTCCCCATTGGCGCCGGCACACATCGAGCAACCCGAGGAATGCCATTGGAAGCCTGCTTGCACAAACAGACGGTCAAGTCCCTCCGCTTCAGCTTGCGCTTTGATGAGGGCTGATCCAGGTACCACAAGGGCCACCACGTTGTCGGCCACGCGGCGATGTTGGATGACACGCGCAGCCTCTCGCAAATCTGAAAGACGTGCGTTGGTGCACGAACCAATGAACACACGCTGCACAGGAAGCCCTTTCAGCGACCGCCCTGCTTGCAGGCCCATATAGTCCAAGGCCTGCAGATGCCGCGCGTGCTGCTCTGAGCTCAACCCCTCAAACAGGGGAACTGGTTCATGGATATCCACCACTTGAGAGGGGTCCGTGCCCCAAGTGATTTGCGAGCGAACATCCGAACAGTCTAGGGTGAGTTCGAGATCGAACTGCGCATCGGCATCGGTATGAAGGCCGGGCGTTTGTTCAGCAACGAATGACAGAATTTCAGAAGGTATATCGCCTGCTTGGCTTTGATACCACGCCAAAGTTTTGGCGTCGGGCGCAATCAGACACGTTCTACCGCCCCACTCGATGGTCATATTGCACAGGGTCATGCGGCCCTCGAGATCCATCTCGCGAATGACAGGGCCCGCATATTCAATCGCATAACCTCGCCCTGCCGTGATGCCCAAAGTCCGAATTAAATGCAATGCCACGTCTTTGGAATTCACGCCTGATTGAAGTTGTCCCGTGAGGTTAATCCGCAGTTGCCGTGGTTTGGACAAGGCCATGGTTTGCGTCGCCAAAATGTGAACCAGTTCTGTGGTGCCGCAACCAAAGGCGAGACACCCCAAGGCTCCCACTGTTGAAGCGTGGCTATCTGGGCAGGCCAAGGTTTTACCAGGCAATGCCCAGCCCTGCTCCACAGAGATGATGTGACTGATGCCGTGCTGTGGACTTTGGTGATCCACGATAGCCACGGCGTGTTGTTGACTCAGCGCTTGCGTGACGCGCATATTGTCAGAGATGGTGCCAACATCGTTGCGCGTGGGCACGGTATGGTCTTGCACAACCAGCGTGAGATCTTTGCGTCGAACGGTACGCTTTTGCCTAGACAACTCTTTGAAAGCATGTGGCGCGTGTAAGTCATGAACGATATGGCGATCGATGTACAGCAGATCACGACCATCTTCACGCGTTCCCACTTGATGGGCGTCCCAAATTTTGTCAAAAAGCGTTGAACCCATATGTTGCTACGTGGCCTTTAGTCGTTCACACTGAATTGACGCTCAAGTTGCAGCCAGTCATCCATACCTAAAATTTGGTTGTAGTCTTCAAAACTGGCCATGCGCTCACGCACCGAACGGGTGTGCGAATCTTGATGAAGCGCGGTGAAGGCATCTTGTAGAGCCTTGACTGCAGCGTAGCGCGCCACGCCGGCATGCAACGCAAACACACAGCCCACCGACTCCAGCATTTCATTGGTCAACTCCGTGGTGGGGCCAGCCTCTTGAACCACGACCACCAAAGGGGCCTGAGCCACATCGGCGACATGGCGCAATTCACTGGGGGTGTTCGCCCCCATGACTAGCACGGCATCTGCACCGGCATGGGCGTAAGCACGCGCGCGTTTGGCTGCATCTTCTAAGCCATGCATGGACTTGGCATCCGTACGGGCGATGATTAAAAAATTGGGATCGGTTCTGGCATACACAGCGGCTTTGATTTTTTGACAAGCCTCGGCTTCATCGAGAACAGGAATCCCTTGAGGGAGTAAACCGCATCGCTTGGGTGTGACCTGATCTTCAATGTGGATACCGGCCACGCCTGCTGCTTCGAATTCACGCACCGTACGCATGACATTCATGATGCCGCCATAGCCTGTGTCGGCATCACAAATCATGGGAATTTGTAATCCGCGTGCGATACGACCTGCGTGTGCGAGGTTTTCAGTCAGCGTCATCACGCCAATGTCTGGCAATCCCAGCAAACTAGCTGAGACAGCATTGCCTGAAAAAGCCACCGCTGGAAAACCGACGCTTTGTGCAATGCGTGCAGACAGTCCGTCATAGGCACAGGGCATTCGAACCAGTCGCCCTTGACCCAACATTGATTTCAATTTTTCAGAGTGACTTACGTGCGACATAGGTGACATCCACAGACTTGCATTTTTACTAAAGCTCGTTACATTGACACGATCTTATTCGGATCGACCATTACACATGGTCCCTCAAAAGACAGACATGAAGCTATTCAAATTTAAACAGATTTTTCAGACCGCACTGCTGGTGTTTTATTGTCTGACGGGACAAGTCGCTCAGTCTCAAGCAGTCAGCGACTACCCTAAAAAACCTGTGCGCTGGATCATCCCCACCTCGCCCGGCGCGGGGACAGACACGTCCGCGCGAATCTTTGCACAAATCGCCAACGAGGCATGGAAACAAGCAGTCATTCCAGACAACAAGCCTGGTGCTTCTGGCATGCTCGGGCTTGATGCGCTTTTTGCTGCACCTCCAGACGGATACACCTTGGCCTTCATGAGCGTGTCGCAACTCATAGATGCCACGCTGCTGCAAAAATACCAGTTCGATGCCAGCAAGGATTTCACGCCCATCACACTTCTTGCCGCTACCCCACTGGTCTTGCTGACCAACAATCAGACGGGCATCCGCTCTGCAGCACAACTCTTAGCCTATGCCAAAGATCATCCGAACGAAATGAATTACGGGTCTGGCGGAAGCGGTGGTTTGACCCACATTGCAATGGAGATGTTCGCCAGCAAAGCGGGCATCAAGTTGACGCATATTCCCTACAAAGGTAG
>CAIODK010000144.1 GCA_903856995.1 uncultured Burkholderiales bacterium | reverse complement strand
GCCGCGCACTTCTAGCACCTTGGGGGCATCGCTAGGCAGGCGTAAAGGGATTTGGCCGATGGTGCGGATGTTTTGAGTCACCTCTTCACCCATTTCGCCGTCACCGCGTGTCGCGGCTTGCACCAATACGCCGTTCTCGTAGCGCAAGCTCATGGCCAGGCCGTCAAACTTCAGTTCGGCCACGTAGTCCACCAGCGGGTCGGCTTCGGTCAGGCTCAGCTCTTTGCGAATGCGCGTGTCAAAGGCTTCAGCACCGCTGGCTTCGGTGTCAGTCTCGGTGCGGATGCTGAGCATGGGCACCACATGCTTGACGCTGGCAAAGCTATCGAGTGGTTTCCCGCCGACGCGTTGGGTGGGTGAATCAGCGGTGAGTAGCTCGGGGTGTGCAGCTTCTAGGGCTTGCAGCTCCTTGAATAAGCGGTCGTATTCGGCATCAGGGATGGTGGGGGCGTCCAGCACGTAGTACCGGTGACCATGGCGGTGCAGCTCTTCGCGCAGCGTGGCTGAGCGGGCAGCAACATCGCTGCCGTTAAAAGGGTTAGCGGCAGAGCCGCTAAATAAGTCAGCGGTGCTCATGTGCTGCGTGACCTACGGATTAGCTGAACAAGCGCCGCGCTTGCGGCGATCCTGCCGACAAGTCACGTGCATCGAGTGTGTCATACAGAGCCAGCAAATCACGGGCAATCGAGCCGATGGCGGCTTCGGACAGCGGCTGCCCGTTGTCATCGGTGACCGCACCGTCCATCACACGCGCCAGTTCGTGGGCTGTTTGGATCATGCGGGCATAGGGTTCTTCTTTGCGGTCCACCTGTGGCACATCAAGAGACAGGTTGAGCTCATAGATGGCCGACTGTGTGGGGTCTTCAGACATGGCGGCTTGCGAGTCAAAGGTCAGACCCAAGATGGGAGGCAAGCCGTGCGTTGCGGCAGGCACCACCATGCGGCCGGGCAACACGCCAGCGATAAAGCCCAAACGTGCCGCGTTTTGCTGCACGTAGCCAGGGCTCCATGCAGACTTGACGGCCTTCAACGTGAAGCTCAGTTGCGCGTCATGTGCGCTGGCGAAGTTGTCAAGCTCGCGGGCACGACCCACTTCTTCCAGCATGTCCGGAAACTCAGGGGCTGCATTGAGGGCGTCTGCAAACGCTTGGGTTTTGGCGACAAACTCAGAGAACTCTATTTCGTTCAAAGGGCCTGTGCGATTGGCCAACTGCACGCCAGACTGGAATGCGCTGTAGCGTTGACCGTGACGTGGCTGCTCCCACAAACCTGTCTCGGTGTTGAGACCTTCCACGCTGAACAGTTTGCTACCCACACGGCGTGTGGCAGGCATGGCGGCTAAGGTGGCGTCACCCGTGGTGGGGGTATCGATTTCAACGGCTGCGATGACGTCAATCAAGGCGTCCAAGCTGGGACGTTTTTCGGGTTGCAGCAACTCAGGTGCGTCGACATCCATCACTTTGGAGATGGCGGGTGTCATGGCGGGTGCTGAGGCGGCTTGTTGTGCTGCGCGTTCAGCCGCAACTTTGGCCGCCGCGGCTTTGCTCTCAGCGATGCGTGCCATTTCGGCTTCATCGGGGATGCGCTGGGCGTGCGCGGTGGCCTCTTCCATCATGCTGCGTGCGATGTCGCTGACGGGGTCTAAGCTCCCCGTGGTCTGGTAAGCAGGGGCAGAGACGGCAGCGGCGGGTTCTTGATTGACCTCATAGGAAGGCTCTGCATCGAAGGATGGCTCTTGCGATTGGCCATGGGCATGACCATAAGTCACCGTCTCTGCGGCGGCTTCCTGCGGTTGTGGGGCCGCTTGGCGAGGTTTGTTTTTACGTGACGTCCACGTGCTGTGCGCGACCACGCCGGCAAGGACAACGCCCCCGGCAATTGCTAAACCAATTTGAAGTGTGCTCATGTTCTTATCGTGAAATCAAACGGCATCCACCATGGAAACAGCCGACTCCATGTCCACCGCGACGATGCGGGACACGCCCTGCTCCTGCATGGTGACACCAATGAGTTGTTCGGCCATTTCCATCGCAATCTTGTTGTGCGAGATGAAAAGGAATTGTGTTTGTTTGGACATGCTCGACACCAACTTGGCATAACGCTCGGTGTTGGCGTCGTCCAGCGGCGCATCTACCTCGTCCAGCAAACAAAAAGGTGCTGGGTTGAGTTGGAAAATCGCAAACACCAAGGCAATCGCTGTCAATGCTTTTTCGCCGCCTGACAGCAAGTGAATGGTTTGGTTTTTCTTGCCAGGGGGTTGTGCCAAGACTTGCACGCCGGCATCCAAGATTTCATCACCCGTCATCACCAAACGCGCATTGCCACCCCCGAACAGCTCGGGGAACATGCGGCCAAAGTGCTCGTTGACGATCTTGAAGGTGCCACCCAACAGCTCACGGGTTTCGCCGTCGATCTTGCGAATGGCATCTTCCAGCGTGTTCATGGCATCGGTCAAGTCGAGCGTCTGAGCGTCCAGGAAGTTTTTGCGTTCGCTGGCACTGGCCAGCTCTTCGAGGGCTGCCAAGTTCACCGCACCCAAGGAAGTGATGTCACGGTGCAAGCGGTCAATCTCACCTTGCAAGCCGCCCAAGCGCACGTTGTTGGCCAGTATGGAGGCCGACACAGCTTCGAGGTCTGCTTGCGCATCGGCCAGCAGTTGTGTGTATTGCTCCAAACCCAAACGAGCGGCTTGCTCTTTGAGTTGGAACTCCGTGATGCGTTGGCGCAAAGGCTCAAGCTCGCGCTCGAGTTGCAAACGGCGTTCGTCGCTAGCACGCAGCTTGGTGGTGAGGTCGTCGTACTCACTGCGCTTGGCGCCCAAGGAGGCCTCACGCTCCATCTTGATATTCAACGCGTTTTGCAAACCGGCTTGTGCCGCCGCGTCTGTCAAGCGGGTGAGGTCTTCTTGTACCCGCAACTCTTCTGTCGCGACCGAAGCGGCTTGTTGTGTGGCGGTGTCAATGATGCGTTTGAGTTCGGCTTCACGTGTCGCCAAGCTGCGTTGCGAGAACTGGGCTTCTTGGGCTTGACGCTCCAAGCTGCGTTGTTGTTCGCGGCTGTCGTTCAAACGACGCTCAGAGTTGATGACGGCTTCGTCGAGCTGGGCATGGCGTTCTTGGCTGTCAGCCAATTGCATGTCCAACTCTTCAAAACGGGCTTCAGCCATGCCGCGGCGCTCTTGCAGGTCGGCCAGTTGGGCTTCAACCTCGGACAAATCGCCGCTGATTTGCTCACTGCGCGCGCGGGTTTGTTCGGCCAATTGGCTCAAGCGCAGCGTTTCGACTTGCAGCTCGTGGGCGCGGCTTTGTGCGGCAGTGGCTTCTGTGCGGATGCTCACCAAACGTTGGGAGGACTCGCTGTAAGCGGCCTCGGCACGCACCAAGTTGTTGCGCGCTTCATCGCTGATGAAGGCTTGTGCTTTGTTGCTTTTGTCGAGGTTTTCAATTTCTTGGGCGCGCGCCAACAAACCAGATTGCTCGTTGTCTTGCGCGTAAAAACTCACGCTGTGGGCGCTGATGGCATGGCCGCTAGGCACGTAAATCACTTGACCCGGCTGCAGGGTGCTGCGTTTGGCCAAGGCGTCGTCTAGGTTGGCGGCGGTGAAGCAGCCATTGAGCCAATCCGTGAGCAAGGCTGTTTGACCGGCATCGTTCAGACGCAGCAAATCCGACAAGCGGGGCAAAGCCCCATTGGCTTGCGGCGCCGAGGCTATCGGTGCGGTGTAGAAGGCCAACTTGGCAGGCGGCGCATCCGTTTGGAAAGCGCGCACGATGTCTAACCGGCTGACTTCAAGCGATGCCATG
>CAIODK010000143.1 GCA_903856995.1 uncultured Burkholderiales bacterium | reverse complement strand
GTTTGCGTGAACACGATTTCAACGAAGCGCACTTTGAAGCTCTGAAAGCCGCACGCACTGGCTGGCCCATGGTGGACGCATGTGTGACCATGTTGCGCGAAACGGGTTGGCTTAACTTTCGCATGCGCGCCATGCTGGTGTCCGTAGCCGCCTACCCGCTGTGGCTGCATTGGCGCCCCGTGGGCGAGTGGCTGGCCACGCAGTTTTTGGACTACGAACCAGGCATCCACTGGAGTCAATTGCAAATGCAGTCGGGCACCACGGGCATCAACACCACGCGCGTGTACAACCCGATCAAACAAGCGCAAGACCACGACCCCCATGGCCGCTTTGTGCGGCAGTGGCTACCCGCAATGCAGCAGGTGCCTGACACGTGGTTGTTTGAGCCTTGGCTCATGCCAGACACGATGCAAGCGCACCTCGGCGTGTTTGTGGGCGGCGATATGAACAGCAACACACCCAACGCGCTGGTGCAACCTGTGGTCGACTTGGCCCAAGCCACACGCGAAGCCAAACAACTGCTGCACAGCCGCCGCCAAACCGACGAAGTCAAAGCGGCTAAAAAAGCCGTGGTCGAGAAACACGCCTCGCGTAAGAACTGGGGCACACGGACAGGCACTGGTGCAGATTCAACAGCTTCGACACGCAGCAACTCGAATACAGGCGCACGCCGCACACCTTCACGCAAAGCCACACGTGCCTCTGCCGACAACACCCAAGCGGCCAAAGCGCAACTTGGTTTTGATTTTTAAAAAGCCCACATGACCACATCACGCAAACGACTCATCCTCATCTTGGGCGATCAGCTGGACGAAGACGCATCTGCTCTGAGCGACTTCGACCCTGCACAGGACACGCTTTGGATGGCCGAAGTGTTGGAAGAGTCCACGCACATCCCCTCGTCCAAACAACGCACCACCGTTTTTTTGAGCGCCATGCGGCACTTCGCTGCGCACCTGCAAGCCCGCGGCTGGCCCATGGTGTACAGCCAGCTCGACGACGCAGACAACACGGGCACCTTGGCCGGTGAACTGAGCAAAGCTATTGCCAAAGTGAAGCCACAACAACTGGTGATGACCGCCCCCGGTGACTGGCGTGTGCTGCAAAGCCTTCGCGCTGTGGCGCAACAACATGACTTGCCGCTAGAGATCAAAGACGACACACATTTCTTCAGCACCGTGCGTGACTTTGCTGCGCATGCCAAAGACCGCAAGCAGTTGCGTTTGGAATATTTCTACCGCGAACTGCGCCAGAAAAATGGCATCCTGATGGAAGGCAAAAAGCCAATTGGCGGCCAATGGAACTTTGATGCCGACAACCGAGGCAGCTTTGGCAAACAAGGGCCCGGCATGTTGCCCCCACCCACACGCGTCGCACCCGACGCCCTCACCCAAGACGTGATGCGCGTGGTGAATGAAAAGCTGGCTCACCACCCCGGCTCTATCGCGCAGTTTGGTTGGCCCGTCACGCGTGCCCAAGCTTTGGTGGCATTGGACGAATTCATCACACACCGCTTGCCCAGTTTTGGGCTTTACCAAGACGCGATGTGGGAAGGCGAAGTGTGGCTGTATCACTCGCACTTGTCATGTGCGTTGAACTTGAAGCTGATCAACCCACGCGAAGTATTGGCGGCGGCCGAGGCTGCTTTTCACAAGGGCCATGCCCCGTTGGAGTCCGTCGAGGGCTTTGTGCGCCAAATCTTGGGTTGGCGTGAATACGTGCGTGGCATTTACCTGACGCATATGCCCGAGTACGCCGAGGGCAACACCCAACAAGCGCACGAACCACTGCCCGAGTTTTACTGGACAGGCAACACTGACATGGCCTGCTTGCGAGATGCCATCACGCAAACACTGCAACACGGCTATGCACACCACATTCAACGCTTGATGGTCACTGGCCTTTACGCCTTGCTGCTGGGCGTAGAGCCCAAACAAGTGCACCAGTGGTACTTGGGCGTGTATGTGGATGCGGTTGAATGGGTGGAGCTACCCAACACACTGGGCATGAGCCAGTTCGCCGATGGCGGCCTGATGGCCAGCAAGCCCTATGTAGCCAGTGGCAAATACATCGACCGCATGAGCAACCATTGCAAAGGCTGCCGCTTCAACCCAGCTGAATCCACTGGCGAGACTGCTTGCCCATTCACGACCCTCTATTGGGATTACCTAGGCCGACACGCCGACATGCTTGCCAAAAATCCGCGCATGTTGATGCAACTCAAAAATTTAAATCGCCTCACGCTTGAGCAGCGAGAGGCGATCAAAAATCAAGCCCAAAAAATTCGAGATTTGGCTTAGTGCTTGTGCTTCGCTGCGTCTGCAGCAGCAGCCTCTGCGGCTTGTTGTGCATGAAGCTTCGCAAAAGCTTGCGCGACTTCTTGCTTCAGCTTAGCAAATTCAACGTCAATGAATTTTTGCAGCTCAGCAGAGATCAACTCAGGTTGCGTCATGGTGTTCGCGTCCCTCGTGATCAACGGTAGTTTTTGATCATGGCTTCAAGCGCGATGGGCTTGATTTTGGAACCCTGCCCTGCGCAACCAAATGCCTCAAAACGCGCCTCGCAAATACCCTGTGCTGCACTGCGTGCTGCAATGAGTGCTTTGCGTGGATCAAACTCGCTCGGCTGCTTGGCAAACAACTGACGCATTGCGCCCGTCATGGCCAAACGGATGTCGGTGTCGATGTTGACTTTGCGCACGCCGCTCTTGATGCCACGCACGATCTCTTCCACAGGCACGCCATAGGTTTGCTTGATGTCACCACCGTATTGGCGAATGATTTCCAACCACTCTTGCGGCACGCTAGAGCTGCCGTGCATGACCAAGTGCGTGTTAGGCACTGCGGCGTGGATGGCCGCGATGCGGTCAATCGCCAAAATGTCGCCTGTCGGTGGACGTGTGAATTTGTAAGCACCGTGGCTGGTACCAATGGCAATCGCCAACGCATCAACACCCGTTTTGGCCACGAAATCTTTCGCTTGCACAGGATCAGTCAACATTTGTTCGTGGCTCAAAATGCCAGCTGCGCCCACGCCGTCCTCTTCACCCGCTTCGCCTGTTTCCAGTGATCCCAAGCAACCCAACTCGCCCTCAACGGACACGCCAACCGCATGTGCCATTTCGCACACTTTACGTGTGACGTCGACGTTGTAGTCGTAGCTAGCGGGTGTTTTAGCATCTTCCATCAACGAGCCATCCATCATCACGCTAGAGAAGCCTGAACGGATCGATTGCTGACATTGCGCAGGCGAAGCACCATGATCTTGGTGCAAGACTACTGGCAAGTCTGGATGAGTTTCGATGGCTGCCAACACGAGATGGCGCAAATAAGCCTCGCCCGCATATTTGCGTGCGCCTGCAGAGGCTTGCAAAATGACGGGGCTATTAGTGGCTTGGGCAGCCTCCATGATGGCCTGAACTTGTTCTAGGTTGTTGACGTTGAACGCTGGCACGCCGTAGTTGTGCTCGGCAGCGTGGTCAAGTACTTGGCGCAGTGATACCAATGCCATAAAGATGTCTCCTGTTGATTAATTAAAAAAGTTATTGCGTTGCAGTGCGTTGGCTCAAAATTTCAAACGCTGGCAAGGTCTTGCCTTCGAGCACTTCAAGGAAAGCGCCGCCGCCGGTGGAGATGTAGCCCACGTCTTTCTCGATGCCGTACTTGGCGATCGCCGCCAAGGTGTCGCCACCCCCGGCGATGCTGAACGCGCTGGACTTGGCCACGGCGTCTGCGATGGCTTTCGTGCCGCCTTCGAAGGCCGCGAACTCGAACACACCCACGGGGCCGTTCCACACAATCGTGCCGGCCTTCATCAGTTGCGCGGCTAGCTTGGCTGCTGTCTCAGGTCCGATATCCAGAATCAGATCATCGTCGGCCACGTCCGTGGCACGCTTGACCGTGGCAACTGCATCAGGGCTGAAGGTTTTGGCGGTGACCACATCGGTTGGAATTGGCACCTCGGCACCGCGTGCCTTCATTGCGGCGATGACAGCTATGGCCTCGCCCATCAAGTCGGGCTCTGCAAGGCTCTTGCCGATCTTCAGGCCGGCTGCCAGCATGAAGGTGTTAGCGATACCACCACCTACGATCAAGCCGTCCACGTTCTTAGCCAAGCTTTGCAAAATAGTGAGCTTGGTGCTGACCTTGGAGCCTGCAACGATAGCGATCAACGGGCGCTTCGGGCTGGCCAAAGCCTTGGAGATCGCGTCCATCTCAGCGGCCAGCAGAGGGCCTGCACTGGCGATCGGCGCAAAGCGGGCGATGCCGTGGGTCGTGCCCTCGGCGCGGTGGGCGGTACCAAAGGCATCGTTCACATAGATGTCGCACAGCGCGGCCATTTGGCGCGACAGGGCTTCGTCGTTTTTCTTCTCGCCTTTGTTGACGCGGCAGTTCTCGAGCAAGACCACTTGACCGGGTTGCACTTCAACACCGCCGACCCAATTGGCCACCAGCGGCACGTCGCGGCCGAGCAACTCGCTCAGGCGCTTGGCCACAGGTGCCAGCGAATCCTCGGGCTTGAACTCGCCCTCGGTGGGGCGGCCCAGGTGGCTCGTGACCATCACGGCCGCTCCAGCATCCAATGCCATCTGGATGCAGGGCACGCTAGCTCGAATTCGCGTGTCTTCGGTGATGCTGCCGTCGTCGGCTTGCGGCACGTTCAGATCGGCGCGGATAAACACGCGTTTACCAGCAGCAAAGCCGTTGGCGCACACGTCAGAAAATCGCAGGAAGTGCATGGTGACCTCCCAATCAGTTGGTGCCGACGTGCTTAACGAAGCGCATCATGTTGCAGGTGTAGCCGTACTCGTTGTCGTACCAAGCCACAACCTTGACAAAGGTCTTGTCCAAAGCGATGCCCGCTTCGGCATCAAAAATGGAGGGCAT
>CAIODK010000142.1 GCA_903856995.1 uncultured Burkholderiales bacterium | reverse complement strand
GCTGTGAGCAAGTGTTGCGCCATGGGTGTACCCATAATGCCGAGGCCAATAAATCCAATTTTCATTTTTCTTCCTAGTTACTTTTAAAAATCAACGCACCATGCAAGGGCGTTTGTGGTCAAACTTCCAGCCGGGAATCAGATGCTGCATGGCCGTCGCGTCATCGCGAGCGCCCAGACCGTGTTGCAAATAGAGTTGGTGTGCTTTTTCAACTGCCACCATGTTGAGTTCAACACCTAGGCCTGGTTTTTCCGGCACGGCCACATGACCATTCACAATTTGTAAAGGCTCTTTGGTTAGCCCTTGGCCGTCTTGCCATATCCAATGGGTGTCGATGGCGGTGACTTTGCCGGGGGCTGCTGCGGCCACGTGCGTGAACATCGCGAGCGACACATCGAAATGGTTGTTCGAATGCGAACCCCAGGTGAGACCCCAGTCGCGGCAGGTTTGTGCCACGCGGACGGAGCCAGCCATGGTCCAAAAATGCGGATCAGCCAATGGGATATCCACGCTTTGTAACGAGAGAGAGTGCACCATTTGTCGCCAGTCGGTGGCGACCATGTTGGTGGCCGTGGGAAGACCTGTTTCGCGGCGAAACTCCGCCATCACCTCGCGCCCACTGAACCCTTCTTCTGCACCGCAGGGATCTTCGGCATAGGCCACGACCCCGCGCATGTCACGCATCAAACGCACGGCGTCCTTGAGTAGCCAACCCCCATTGGGATCGAGGGTGACACGAGCTTCTGGGAAGCGTTGGTGCAGGGCCGTCACGGTTTCAATTTCAGCCTCGCCTGCAAGCACGCCGCCTTTGAGTTTGAAGTCGTTGAATCCGTACTTCTCACGCGCAGCTTCAGCCAAGCGAACCACGGACTCAGTCGTCATGGCCTTCTCGTTGCGTAGGCGGAACCACGCATCGTCGGACGCCTGTTCGGTCCGATAGGGCAGATCTGTTTGCGTGCGGTCGCCAATGAAAAACAAATAGCCCAACATTTCGACCGAGCTGCGCTGTTGGCCTTCACCGAGCAATGCTGCCACGGGGACGTTCAGGTGCTGACCCAACAGGTCGAGCAGCGCAGATTCAACCGCCGTAATCGCGTGGATGGTGGTGCGGAGATCAAAGGTTTGTAAACCACGGCCACCGACATCGCGGTCGGCAAATCGGGTGCGCATGGTGTTGAGCACCGCTTGCACATGGCCAATGCTTTGACCCACCACCAGCTCTGCAGCATCTTCTAGCGTGGCGCGAATTTTTTCACCACCGGGGACTTCACCAATCCCCGTGCGACCAGCGTTGTCGGTCAGGATGAGCAGGTTGCGTGTGAAAAAAGCGCCATGCGCGCCGGAGAGGTTCATCAACATGCTGTCGTGGCCCGCAACGGGGATGACGCGCAATTGCGTGACGATAGGAGAAGCGTGGGGCATGAGGTATTTCTTTGCCGACTCAGTCGGCTTTGATGTTACGGGTGTCAATTAATTTCTTCCAACGTGCAAATTCAGCAGATTGGTAGGCGGCGAATTGTTCAGGGGTGTTGCCCACAATTTCAAAACCCAATTCCAATAATTTGGATTTGATTTGCGGATCGTTCAAGCCAGCCACGATGGCGGCATGCAATTTGGTTTTCACGTCAGCGGCTAATCCACGCGGAGCCGCAATGGCTTGCCATGAATACACGTTGGCATCTTTGATACCCAGCTCTTGGAGTGACGGCACATTGGGCAAGAGGGGTGAGCGTTTGGCGCTGGTGATGGCCAACACGCGCAACTTACCTGCCAAGATTTGCGGCATGGCTGTGTTGATGTTCATGAAGGACGAGTCCACTTGCCCACCCAGCAAATCGGACATCACGGGGCCACCGCCTTTGTACGGCACATGGATGCCGGTAGTGCCTGTTTGCAGCCAGAACAACTCGGCTGTCAGGTGATCGCTGCTGCCATTGCCAGAGGAAGCGAAGGTCATCTTGTCCGGGTTGGATTTTTGGAAGGCCAGCACATCTGCCATGGATTTATGGGGTGAACTTGTGGGCACAACCAACACGTTGGGTGCTTGGACGGCAACGGTGATGTAGTCAAAGTCTTTCAGTGCGTCGTAGGGAACTTTGGCCAACAGATGAGGTGCAATCACAAACGGACCTAAGGAGGAGACTAGCAGCGTGTGGCCATCGGGTGTTGCGCGGGCTACAAATCCTGCGCCAATGGTGCCCGTCGCCCCCGCTTTGTTGTCGGTGATGAAGGTGCCACCAAGTTTTTCTTGCAACTTGGGCGCCAAGGTGCGCGCAATCAAATCCGTCGAGCCTCCCGGAGGGAAGGGGACGACCAAGGTGACAGGCTTGTCTGGCCAAGCGTAGGCTGCGCTCATCGTCAAGATGCTGGTCAGCATGGACAAAAGTAGGCGTCTTTTTTTCATCAGATATGTCCTTGATGAGGGAAGGGATGGCGCTTCTTTTTAGGCGCCGCGGGTGTTCGTGTAGATGGCGTACAGCGAATGGCTGCTGGCCATGAATAGTCGGTTATTTTTGGCGCCGCCAAAACATAAATTGGCGCAACGCTCAGGCAAGTGAATGTGACCGATGGCTGTGCCATCGGGTGCAAAAATTCGCACGCCATCGAGTTCTTCTGGTTTGGCATGTGCCGAGCCATCGCTGCCCCAGCCGCACCAAATGTTGCCATCGACGTCCACCGCAATGCCGTCGAGCGCACCCGGGCCTTTTGCATCGATGACGGTACGAGGGTTAGACAACACGCCTTGCGCGCTGACGTCATACGCCAATACTTTGCGATGCGGTTTGGCGCGACTTTCAACCAAATACAGCACCGATTCGTCGAGTGAGAAAGCTAGACCATTCGGGCCTGCAACATCGGTCAAGACCTGCTGCAATTTGCCATCACTTGGGTTGATGCAGTACAACGCGTGGGGCAATTCAGAAATGGCAGGATCTCCCTCCCAGTCGCCAGAAATGCCGAATGGGGGGTCTGTGAACCATACCGTGCCATTGCGCTGGCACACGATGTCGTTGGGCGAGTTCAATGGCTTTCCCTCAAACTGATCGGCCAGCACGGTGATGCTGCCGTTGTATTCGGTGCGGGTGATGCGGCGCGTCTGGTGCTCGCAGGTGAGCAAACGTCCTTGTGCGTCCCTTGCCAAACCATTGGCGTTGTGCGAGGGGCTGCGGAATTCACTCACCAAACCGGATGCGTCGTCCCACCGCAAGATGCGGTTATTGGGAATGTCTGAGACCAACAAATACCGACCATCACCGAACCAAACCGGACCTTCCGCCCAGCGCATGCCGGAGGCCAATTGCTCGACGCTGGCGCTGAATAAACGCAGTTTTAAAAAACGTTCATCCAACACTTCGACGCGTGGGTCGGGGTAACGTGCTTGGGTTTGGAAGGCAATGGCAGGTCCAGTAGTCATGGCGTTATCGTTATTTCAAGATCAAGTTAGGCAACCACATTGAGAAGGAGGGCACGTAGGTGACCAACATCAGCGCGGCAATCAAACCGCCGTAGAAAGGCCAAATGGTTTTCATCACGGTGCCCACAGACACGCCGCCAATGGTGCAGCCCACAAATTGGGTGGTGCCCACGGGCGGGGTGTTCAGACCCAAGGCACAGTTGATCAGCATGACGATGCCGAATTGCTCGGTGCTCATGCCCATTTGCTGGCAGATGGGTAAGAAGATGGGGGTACAAATCAGAATGGTCGCAGCCATGTCGAGGAAGGTTCCCAGCACGAACAAGATGACGTTCACACACAAGAAGATGACCCACGGGGTGGTGCTGAAGCCAGACAGCATATTGCCGGTCAATTCGGCAACGCCGTACAGACCGATCAAGTAGCCAAACATGGAGCTGATGCCAATCAACAAGAGCACAGCGCCTGTGCTTTTCACGGCTTTGGCCGCAGCTTTCAAGAACTGGTCACGGGTGAGCTTCTTGTAAACCATGGTTGCCAAGAACAAAGCCCAAACCACTGCCACAGAGGCGGACTCGGTCGCTGTAAAAGCGCCAGACAAAATGCCTGCAATGATGATGACGACCACAAACAAACCGGG
>CAIODK010000141.1 GCA_903856995.1 uncultured Burkholderiales bacterium | reverse complement strand
CAAAGATGCGGCCTTTGGAGAGAGCGAGTGTGATCATGATTTGACCCTTTCAATGTCAGCGCCAATGGCACGCAGCTTGGCTTCCATCTTGTCGTAGCCACGGTCTAAGTGATAGATGCGGTCCACCAAAGTCTCGCCGTCCGCCACCAAGCCCGCAATCACCAAAGAGGCAGACGCACGCAGATCGGTGGCCATCACTGTTGCGCCTGAAAGCTTTGGCACGCCCTCGAGAACTGCCACTTTGCCGTCGATTTGAATGTGCGCGCCCAAGCGCACCAACTCGTTGACGTGCATGAAGCGGTTTTCAAAAATCGTTTCTGTCACTTTAGACGCACCCTTGGCGATCGCGTTCAACACCATGAACTGCGCTTGCATGTCGGTAGGAAAGCCTGGGTATTCGGTGGTGCGGAAGTTTTGCGCCTTGAGGTGTTCATACGCTGGCGCTGTGCCTTGGATGCGAATGCCTTCGGCGTTTGACGTGACGGTGGCGCCCGCATCGCGCAGCTTGTCGATGACGGCTTCCAAATGGTCGGCACGGGCGTGGCGCAAAAACACATCACCGCCGGTTGCAGCCACGGCGCACAAAAAAGTACCCGCTTCAATGCGGTCAGCCACCACTTTGTGGGTGCAACCGTGCAAACGCGCCACACCTTGGATGTGGATGCGGCTGGTGCCATGACCTTCAATCTTCGCGCCCATGGCGATCAGCATTTCGGCCAAGTCAGGGATCTCTGGCTCTTGGGCTGCGTTTTCTAAAACGGTTTCACCCTCGGCCAACGCTGCAGCCATCAAAAAGTTTTCGGTGCCGGTGACAGTGACCATGTCTGTCGCGATGCGCGCACCGGTGAGGCGTGTACGTCCGCCGCTCAGCTTGGCGATCATGTAGCCGTGGTCCACATCAATCTCGGCACCCATGGCTTGCAAGCCTTTCAAGTGCTGGTCCACAGGGCGTGAGCCAATGGCGCAACCGCCAGGCAGCGACACCTTGGCGTGGCCAAATCGGGCTAACAAAGGGCCCAACGCCAACACAGAGGCGCGCATGGTCTTGACCAATTCGTAGGGCGCCTCGGGGTTGTTCAAACCACCCGCATCCAAGCTGACAGTACCGTCATCAGCGCGCTCGGCAGTCACACCCATGTTGCGGATGAGCTTGAGCATGGTGGCAACGTCTTGCAACTGTGGCACGTTGAGCAAGGTCACCGGCTGGTCTGTCAACAAGGCCGCGCACAGCTCGGGCAGGGCCGCGTTTTTTGCGCCAGAAATCAGCACGTCACCATGGAGTGGGCGGCCGCCCCGAATGAGTAATTTGTCCATATTTTTCTTAAGCTTGAGGTACGGCTTGCCATTCGGCAGGCGTGTAGGTTTTCATGGACAAAGCATGCACTTCATCGTTCTTGATTTTTTCGCCCAAGGTGGCGTACACCCGTTGGTGACGTTGGATGAGGCGTTTGCCCTCAAACTCTGCCGACACCAGTGTGGCGTACCAATGGCGACCATCACCCTCGACATGCAGGTGCTCGCAGGGCAGGTGAGCGGCAATCAATGCCTGTAGTTCTTGTGCAGTCATGTCAAACCTTTTAGCCTCGAATCTTGTAGCCCGTGCGCAGCAAATGCAACGCCAAGGCCGACACCAAACACAAACAAACGCCCACCACCCCGAGACTCAGCCAAGGCGAGACATCGCTCTTGCCAAAGAAACCGAAACGGAATCCGTCAATCATGTAGAAGAACGGGTTGATGTGGCTCGCACTTTGCCAAAAGCTCGGCAGCGAGTGGATGGAATAAAACACGCCGCTCAAAAATGTCATCGGCATGATGATGAAGTTTTGGAAAGCGGCCATTTGGTCAAACTTATCGGCCCACAAACCAGCGATCAAACCCATGGTGCCGAGCATGAGTGCACCCACCACGGCAAACACGATGGCCCACATTGGCTCGGAAGGCATCAGCGAGAAATTCAAGACCGACGATTGCCACACAAACAGCACGCCAGCCAACATCACCCCCATACCCACCACGAGTCCACGCACCATGGCAGACAAGGCATAGGCAAAGAACCAGCTCCAGTGCGACAACGGCGTCAGCAACAAGAACACCAAATTACCCATGATCTTGCTTTGGACCATCGACGAGGAGCTGTTGGCAAACGCGTTTTGCAACACGCTCATCATCACCAGACCAGGGATCAAAAACGCGGTGTAGCTCACCCCGTCGTACACCTGCACATGCGCTTCAAGTACATGGCCAAAAATCATCAAGTACATGACGGCCGTCAACACAGGAGCGGCCACAGTTTGGAAGCCCACTTTCCAAAAGCGCAGCACTTCCTTGTAAAACAACATAGTCCAGCCGGTCATCATGCGCGGCTCCCTTCGTGCTGGTGCATCACATCGAGGAACACGTCTTCCAAATCGGCTTTGCGAATTTCCACGTCTTGGGCTTGCAAACCGGCTTCACGCACGGCGGCCAAGTAACGCTCAATCTCCAACGCGTCATTGGCTGGGAACTGCACGATGCGGCCTGTCACGCGAGCTTTGGCGGCCAGTTCGGGCGGCAGCTCTGCATCAAGTTTGAAACGCAGCACATTGCTGGAGGCGGCTTTCAGCAACTCAGTGGTGCTGTCCAGCGCCACCACTTTGCCATTTTTGAGCATGGCGATGCGGCCGCATAAAGCCTCCGCTTCTTCAAGGTAATGCGTGGTCAACAGCACGGTGCTGCCCTCGCGGTTGAGCTTGGCAATGAACTGCCACAAGGTTTGACGCAATTCCACGTCGACACCGGCGGTGGGCTCATCGAGCACGATGACCGGTGGCTTGTGCACCAAAGCCTGCGCCACCAACATGCGGCGCTTCATGCCGCCTGAGAGTTGGCGCATGTTGTGATTGGCTTTGTCAGTCAGCCCAAGGCTGTGCAACAGCTCGTCAATCCAATCGTCGTTGTGTTTGACGCCAAAGTAGCCAGACTGGAACTTCAAGGCTTCGCGCACATTGAAGAACGGGTCGAACACCAGCTCTTGCGGCACGACGCCTAGCATTCGGCGGGCTCTGGCGGATTGGGTCGCCACATCGACGCCGTGCACAAGCACTGAGCCCGACGTTGCCTGGGCTAAACCGGCCAAGATGCTGATGAGCGTGGTCTTACCCGCCCCGTTCGGGCCTAGGAGTCCAAAGAACTCGCCGTCTTGAATGTCAAAGCGCACGCCATCGAGCGCCTGGAACGGGCCTCGGGCGGTCTGAAAGGTTTTGAAAACGGATTGGAAAGAAATAGCGGGCATGAGTAGCCTTTGATTTTAAGGCTTTACCGATGCCCACATGACTGGCACCAAATTAGGCGCCGAAGGATTGTTTCAGTGGAACAGGTCGCTCAGGCCGTAGGCCTTGGCCAAGGCTTGGGCGCGCGCAGGCAAACCTGTGATGCGCAGCTGCGCGCCTTTGGCCAAAACAGCCCGGCGACAAGCCAAAATCACGGCCAAGGCGGAGGAATCAAATCGAACCAAGGACGATGCATCCAAAACGGCCTCGCCGCCTTCGACCACACAAGCCGCCAACAGCGGCGCCAGACCATCCGCCACGGATTGGGCCTGGGCCTGCATCACGACAGCAGGCAAAACGACGGAGGTGTAGGTGGCGGTCATGGTTTATTTGGCTGCTCGTGCATTGGTTTTGTTGCGGTCGGCCAAGCTGGCAATCAAGCCATCCACGCCTTTGGCGTTGATTTCTTGGGCAAACTGGCTTCGGTAATTCTCGACCAACCAAACACCCATCACGTTCATGTTGTACACCTTCCAGCTTGCGCCATCCGCCGACTTTTCCACACGGTAGTCCAGCTGGATGGGGTCACCTTTGCCGCGCACCTCGGTGCGAACCAAAACTTCTTTGTCATCCGCGGCCGCGCGCAGGGGTTTGATGGAAATAGATTGGTCACTGACTTGGCCTAAAGCGCCGGAATAGGTGCGCACCAACAAGACTTTGAACTCTTCTTGCAAGCGTTTTTGCTGCTCAGGTGACGACTGACGCCAAGTGGGCCCCACAGCAGACGCGGTCATGCGCAAAAAGTTCACGTTCGGCATGACGCGCTGATCCACCAAGACCCCGATTTTGTTTACGTCACCGTTTTGAATGGACTTATCTGCCTTGATCGAATCCAAGATGTCGGAGGACACGCGTTTGATGAACGCATCGGCAGATTCTTCTGCGGCTCGCACTGCGCCCGCCATGCCCAATGCGCAAACTGCACCGAGTAGCCAAACAGAAATCGTACGACGTGACAAAAAGCGGCTCATGGGTTCAAACTCCAAAGGATTCATATTTCTTCAACGCTCGACAGCTTTATTTGGCCGACGGCACGGCAGGCTCAGCACTCGGGTCAGGCAACTCATCGTCGCCAGGCGGATTACCGTCATACACCTGGTTGCGGCGGTATTGCAAATACGCATCACGCGTGAAACTGTACTTATCAATCGCCGCACCAGACAACAAGTCCGAGGCTTGCAACAACCTCGCACGCTTGTCGACGACGCGTGTCACCTGCGCTAGGTTGCGCTCCACCACCACGTCGTGGTTGCCCACAAAGTCAGTCGCAAACTCCAATGGCAGCACAGATGTATCACGCACAGTGGAGGGCCCAAACACAGGCAACACGATATACGGGCCATCAGGCACGCCCCAGTAACCCAGGGTTTGGCCAAAATCTTCGGGGTGGCGATGTAAGCCGATCTCAGTCGCCACGTCAAAGATGCCGTAGATACCCAACACGGTATTCACCACCACACGCATCAAGGACTCTGCCGTCTCACGGCCTTTGAGTTGCAAGCCGTTGTTGGCCGTCGAGAACACGTCCGACAGGTTGCGGAAAAAGTTACTTACCCCGGTTTGCACAGGCTTCGGCGTGTAATCGCGGTAGCCGATGGCCGCCGGTTTGAGGATGTTGTCATCCAAGGTGTCGTTGAACTTGGAAACACTTCGGTTCATCGGCTCCCAGGGGTCTTTGGGGTTGGTGTTGGGGCCTGACGCACAAGCAGTGCTCAGCATCACCAGCACAACCAAGGCCGCGCTCATGCATCCATGCTTGCTAAATCCACGCATCATTTGCCACCCTTCTCAGGTGTTGGCTCCGCTGCTTTGTTGAACAAGAACTGGCTGATCAAATTCTCTAGCACCACCGCGGATTGGGTGGATTGGATGCGGTCCCCGCCGGCCAAGTTTTCGGCCTCAGAACCCGCCTCGATGCCAATGTATTGCTCACCCAACAAGCCACTGGTGAGGATCTTCAAGGAGCTGTCTTTGGGGAACTGGTAGCGACTCTCAAGGCTCATGGTCACCGTGGCTTGGAAAGTTTTGTCGTCAAACGTGACCGACTCCACACGGCCCACCACCACGCCTGCGCTTTTGACAGCGGCTTGACGCTTCAGTCCACCAATGTTGTCAAATCGACCAGTCACGGCGTAATTGGACTGGAAATTTAAAGTCAACAAATTGGCTGACTTCAAAGCCAAAAACAAAATCGCCGCTGCGCCCAAGAGCACAAACAAACCTACCCACACATCATTTTTGGAGCGTTGCATAGCTTCCTCGATTCATCAAATACTAAACATCATGGCGGTGAGGATGAAGTCCAACCCCAACACAGCCAACGAAGCGACCACGACCGTCTTGGTCGTCGCTCGCGAAACACCTTCAGGCGTGGGCTGGGCTTCATAGCCTTGCAACAGCGCCACAAACGTGACGGTCACACCGAACACGATGCTCTTGACCACGCCGTTGCCCACGTCTTTCCAAACGTCAACGCCACCTTGCATCTGGCTCCAGAATGAGCCGGCGTCCACGCCGATCATCAACACACCCACCATCCAGCCACCCAAAATGCCCACAGCGCTGAACACCGCCGAGAGCAAAGGCAAAGCGATGATGCCGCCCCAAAAGCGCGGACCCAAGATACGTCGCACGGGGTCGACCGCCATCATGTCCATGGCGCTGAGCTGCTCGCCCGCTTTCATCAAACCAATTTCAGCCGTGAGCGATGTGCCGGCACGGCCTGCAAAAAGCAAAGCACTGACCACGGGCCCAAGTTCACGCACCAAACTCAAAGCCACCAACAGGCCCAAAGCCTCGGATGAACCGTAACGCTGCAAGGTGTAGTAGCCCTGCAAGCTGAGCACAAAGCCGACAAACAAACCCGACACTGCGATGATGGCCAGCGAATAGTTACCCAAGAAATGCACCTGGTCACGCACCAAGCCGAAGCGGCGCATATTGCTGCCAAACTCAGCCACAAGACGCACAAACAAACGTGCGCCCAAACCCAAACCAGCCAAGTAGCTGCGCACGGCAAAACCTAAGTTCGCGAGGAATTTCATGCTTCGCCCTCCACGCCAAAGTCTTGCGCCACTGAGGGACCTGGGTAGTGAAAATGCACAGGGCCATCGGGCGCTGCCGTCACAAACTGTTTCACCAACGGGTCAGTGCTGTTGCGCACTTCGTCTGGCGTCCCTTGCGCGGCAATCTTGCCGTTGGCCAAAACAATCACTTGGTCGGCGATGTGGAAGGTCTCATCCAAATCGTGCGACACGATGATGCTGGTGAGCCCCAGCGTATCGTTGAGCTGGCGAATCAAACGCGCGGCAGTCCCGAGTGAAATTGGGTCCAAGCCTGCAAAGGGCTCGTCGTACATGATCAGTTCTGGGTCGAGCGCCATGGCGCGAGCCAAGGCGACGCGGCGGGCCATGCCGCCGGAAATCTCGCTAGGCATCAAATCGCGTGCGCCACGTAGCCCCACGGCTTCGAGTTTCATCAAGACGATGTCGCGAATCATGGATTCGTTGAGGTCGGTGTGCTCGCGCAACGGGAAAGCCACGTTGTCAAACACGCTCAAGTCGGTGAACAAAGCACCGAATTGAAACAACATGCCCATGCGGCGACGCACGGCGTACAAATCTGTTGGGTTAAGCGAGGCCACCTCTTGGCCATCAAACGTCAAGCTGCCTGATTGAGCGCGGTATTGCCCGCCAATCAAACGCATCACCGTGGTTTTGCCACCGCCCGAAGCCCCCATGAGCGCCGTCACTTTGCCACGCGGGATGGTGAGCGTGATGCCATCCAAGATGACGCGCTCACCATAGCCAAAGCGAAGGTCGCGTAACTCGACCAAGGCATCGGAGGTTGAATTTAATAAGGAAGTGTTAGTCATAGAAACAAAAACTAGCACAAGGCCAGTTTTTGCTATTTTAGAACCAAGCCGTCACGGGCTTGTAAAGAGAAGGAATTAGCGGGGTAAATCGCTTGCGCCCATCAAGAACTCGTCGACCGAGCGTGCGGCCTGACGACCTTCACGGATAGCCCATACAACCAAAGATTGGCCGCGGCGAATGTCGCCTGCGGCAAACACTTTGGGCACGTTGGTGGCATAGCCACCTGTGAATTCCGTCGTCGCCTTGGCATTGCCGCGGGCGTCTTTTTCAACGCCAAAGCCTTCCAAGATGGTGGCCACGGGGTTCACAAATCCCATCGCCAACAACACGAGGTCTGCTTTGATGATTTCTTCTGTGCCAGCGACTTCGACCATCTTGCCGTCTTTCCATTCAACGCGAACAGTTTTGACGCCTGTGACCTTACCGTTTTCGCCGACATACTCTTTGGTAGAGATGGCGAACTCACGCTTGAGCAAACCTTTTTCGGTGCTTTCGTCGTGGCTAGAGCTGGTGCGCATTTTCAGCGGCCAGTAAGGCCACACCAAAGGCTTGTTCTCTTGCTCGGGCGGCATCGGCATCACCTCGAACTGAACCACACCCAAAGCCCCGTGGCGTGTGCTGGTGCCCACGCAGTCAGAGCCAGTGTCGCCACCGCCGATGACCACCACATGCTTGCCGTCGGCGCGCAACTGCTCTTTGAGCTTGTCGCCTGCGTTGACCTTGTTTTGCTGTGGCAAGAACTCCATCGCGAAGTGAATACCAGCCAAGTCACGGCCAGGGGCGGGCAAGTCGCGTGACTGCTCAGAGCCGCCGGTCAACAACACGGCGTCAAAGTCTTTTTGCAATTGCGCAGGGGTGATGGTGTCTTTGGCCCAGTTGGTGACCTTCGAATCTTTTGGCAATTCACCCACCATGACGCTGGTGCGAATGGTCACGCCTTCAGCTTCGAGCTGTTTGGCGCGGCGGTCGATGTGAGACTTTTCCATCTTGAAGTCAGGGATGCCGTAGCGCAGCAGGCCGCCAATGCGGTCGTTCTTTTCGAACAAGGTCACGTCATGGCCGACGCGCGCCAACTGCTGTGCCGCCGCCATACCGGCAGGGCCTGAGCCCACGACAGCGACTTTTTTGCCTGTCTTGTGCTTGGCGGGTTTAGCCACCACCCAGCCTTCAGACCAAGCTTTGTCAATGATGGCGTGCTCGATGGATTTGATACCCACTGCATCGCCATTGACGTTCACAACGCAGGCTGCTTCGCAAGGTGCGGGACAGATGCGGCCGGTGAACTCAGGAAAATTGTTGGTACTGTGCAGCACATCGATCGCGTTCTTCCAATCGCCTTGGTACACCAATTCGTTGAAGTCCGGAATGATGTTGTTGACAGGACAGCCGTTGTTACAAAACGGTGTGCCGCAGTCCATGCAACGCGCAGCTTGCGCGCCGGCTTGCTTGTCATCCAAAGCAATGACGAACTCGTCGTAGTTTTTCAAACGCTCTTTGACGGGCTTGTAACCCTCTTCAATGCGCTCAATTTCCATAAAGCCAGTGACTTTTCCCATGATTCAAATCCTTTTGCTGGTGCGTTGCACTACTTCTTGCGTTACTTAGCGGCGACGGCTTTTGGAGCCGATGCGGCGAGGACCTTCGCAGCCTTGGCTGCGCTCATCTCGCCCAATGCACGCTTGTATTCGTTGGGGAACACTTTGACGAACTTGGCACGTGTGGTGGCCCAGTTGTCCAGCAAGTCGCGGGCGCGCTTGGAGCCCGTCCAACGGTGGTGGTCCTCGAGCAACTTTTTGAGTTGCGCTTCGTCGGTTTGGTCACGGTGCCAAATGGCGCGTGGCAACGAGGCTTCTTGTTCAGCAGCAGTCAATACTTTTTCCATGGAAACCATGGCGGTGTTGCACTTCTTGTCAAACTGGCCGTCTTCGTCGTACACATACGCCACACCGCCGCTCATGCCAGCGGCAAAGTTGCGGCCGGTTTTACCCAACACAGCCACCGTACCGCCGGTCATGTATTCGCAACCGTGGTCGCCTGTGCCTTCGACCACAGCGGTCGCGCCAGACAAACGCACAGCGAAACGCTCACCAGCCACGCCGGAGAAGAAAGCTTCACCGCGTGTCGCACCAATCATCACGGTGTTACCCACGATGATGTTGTTCACAGCATCGCCACGGAAGTCGATGCTAGGGCGCACCACCACGCGGCCGCCTGAGAGGCCTTTGCCGGTGTAGTCGTTGGCGTCACCAATGAGGTACAGCGTGATGCCGTTGCACAAGAACGCACCGAACGATTGACCGCCCGTGCCCTCGAGTTGGATGCGAATGCTGTCATCTGGCAAACCTTCTGGGTGCACCTTGGTCACAGCGCCAGACAACATCGCACCGACCGAGCGGTTGACGTTGCGGGCCACTTCCATGAACTGCACCTTCTCGCCGCGCTCGATGGCAGGCTTGGATTTTTCGATGAGTTTTTGGTCCAGCGCTTTGTCCAAACCGTGGTCTTGCTTGGCCACGTGGAAACGGGGCACGTCTGCGGCCACTTGGGGCACGGCCAACAAACGACCGAAATCAAGACCACTGGCTTTCCAGTGTTCAATGCCTTGACGCATGTCGAGCAAATCTGCACGGCCGATCAAGTCATCAAACTTGCGAATGCCCAACTGCGCCATGATTTGACGCACTTCTTCGGCGATGAAGAAGAAGTAGTTGACGACGTGTTCAGGCTTGCCTGTGAACTTCTTACGCAATTCGGGATCTTGTGTGGCAACGCCCACGGGGCAGGTGTTGAGGTGACACTTGCGCATCATGATGCAGCCTTCCACCACCAACGGCGCGGTGGCGAAGCCGAACTCATCAGCACCCAACAAGGCACCCACAGCCACGTCGCGACCGGTCTTCATTTGACCGTCCGCTTGCACGCGGATGCGACCACGCAAACCGTTCAACACCAAGGTTTGTTGGGTTTCAGCCAAACCGATTTCCCAAGGGGATCCGCAATGTTTGATGGACGACCAAGGCGAAGCGCCTGTGCCGCCGTCGTGACCGGCGATCACCACGTGATCGGCCTTGCACTTGGCAACGCCTGCGGCAATCGTGCCGACACCAATTTCGGCCACCAACTTCACGCTGATGTCAGCGTGAGGGGCAACGTTCTTCAAGTCGTGAATCAGCTGAGCCAAGTCTTCGATGGAGTAGATGTCGTGGTGTGGAGGCGGTGAAATCAAGCCCACGCCCGGCACGCTGTAACGCAGCTTGCCGATGTACTCAGACACTTTCGCGCCTGGCAACTGGCCGCCTTCACCAGGCTTAGCGCCTTGGGCCATCTTGATCTGAATTTGGTCAGACGAAGACAGGTATTCTGCCGTCACACCAAAGCGGCCAGAAGCCACTTGCTTGATGCGTGAACGCAGGCTGTCGCCGGCTTCCAAAGCCATGTCTACTTCGACCACATCGTCGCCGATGATGGACTTGAGGGTTTCACCCTTCTTGATCGGGATGCCTTTGAGCTCGTTGCGGTAACGCGCTGGGTCTTCACCACCCTCACCCGTGTTGGACTTGCCGCCAATGCGGTTCATCGCCACGGCCAGAGTCGCGTGTGCTTCCGTCGAAATAGAACCGAGTGACATCGCGCCGGTGGCGAAACGTTTGACGATTTCGGTGGCTGGCTCTACCTCATCCACCGAGATGGCTTTGGCAGGATCGATCTTGAACTCAAACAAACCGCGCAAGGTCAGGTGACGCTTGTTTTGGTCGTTGACAATTTGTGCGTACTCTTTGTACGTGTTGAAGTTGTTGGAGCGCGTGCTGTGTTGCAACTTGGCAATCGCATCTGGCGTCCACATGTGTTCTTCGCCACGTGCGCGCCAAGCGTATTCGCCGCCAGCATCGAGCCTATTGGCCAACACCGGGTCTTCGCTGAAGGCCGCCTTGTGCATGCGGATGGCTTCTTCTGCCATTTCGAAAATGCCAATGCCTTCCACTCGGGTCGGTGTTCCCGTGAAGTACTTTTGCACGGTTTCGGTGTTGACGCCGATGGCTTCGAACAACTGTGCGCCGCAATAAGACATGTAGGTCGACACACCCATCTTGGACATGATCTTGGACAGACCTTTGCCGATGGCTTTGATGTAGTTGTAGATGGCTTTTTCGGTCGACAAATCAGCGGGCAAATCTTTGCTCAAGTTGGCCAGTGTTTCGAGCGCGAGGTAGGGGTGAACGGCTTCTGCGCCGTAGCCCGCCAACACCGCAAAGTGGTGCACTTCGCGTGCGCTGCCCGTCTCCACCACCAAACCAGCGATGGTGCGCAAGCCTTCGCGCACCAGGTGCTGATGGATCGCAGACAAGGCCAGCGCGGCGGGGATAGCCACCTGAGTGGCACTCACGGCGCGGTCACTGATGATCAGAATGTTGTGGCCGCCCTTGATGGCGTCCACTGCTTCTGCGCACCAGGAGGCCAACTTGGCTTCTACGCCGTCGTGGCCCCACGCCAAGGGGTAGGTCATGTCGAGCGTGGCGCTCTTGAACTTGCCGTGGGTGTGCTTTTCGATGTCACGCAACTTGGCCATGTCGGAGAAGTTCAGCACGGGCTGGCTGACTTCTAAGCGCATGGGCGGGTTGACTTGGTTGATGTCGAGCAAGTTGGGCTTGGGGCCCACGAACGACACCAGCGACATCACAATGGCTTCACGGATCGGGTCGATCGGTGGGTTGGTCACTTGCGCGAACAACTGCTTGAAGTAGTTGTACAACGGCTTGTTCTTGCTGGACAACACAGCCAAGGGGCTGTCGTTGCCCATCGAGCCAATGCCTTCTTCGCCGTTGATCGCCATCGGGGCCATCAAGAACTTGATGTCTTCTTGGCTATAGCCAAACGCTTGTTGGCGATCGAGCAAGGGCACGTCGCTGGTTTGGGCGGTTTCGCCTTCGTGGCCTTTGACGTCGTCGAGCTTGATGCGGACGTTTTCAATCCACTGCTTGTAGGGCTTGGTGTTGGTCAGGCCAGCTTTGAGCTCTTCGTCGTCGATCATGCGACCTTGTTCGAGGTCGATCAAGAACATCTTGCCGGGCTGCAGGCGCCACTTGCGAACGATCTTGCTTTCTGGAACGGGCAACACGCCTGACTCAGAGCCCATGATGACCATGTCGTCGTCGGTGATGCAGTAGCGTGAGGGACGCAAACCGTTGCGGTCCAGCGTCGCGCCGATTTGGCGGCCGTCAGTGAACACGATAGACGCGGGGCCATCCCATGGCTCCAACATCGCTGCGTGGTATTCGTAGAAAGCCTTGCGGCGTTCGTCCATGGTGGTGTGGTTTTCCCAAGGCTCTGGGATCATCATCATCACAGCTTGGCTGATGGGGTAACCCGCCATCGTCATCAATTCCAAGCAGTTGTCGAAAGTGGCCGTGTCTGACTGGTCAGCAAAGCTGATGGGGTAGAGCTTTTTGAGGTCGTCGCCCAACACGGGTGAAGACATCACGCCTTCGCGGGCCTTCATCCAGTTGTAGTTGCCTTTGACCGTGTTGATCTCACCGTTGTGTGCCACATAGCGGTACGGGTGAGCCAATGGCCACTCGGGGAACGTGTTGGTTGAGAAACGTTGGTGCACCAAGCCGAGGGCCGAGACGCAGCGCTCGTCCTTCAAGTCGGTGAAATACGTGCCCACTTGATCGGCCAGCAACAAGCCTTTGTAGATGACCGTGCGGCTAGACATGCTCGGTACGTAATATTCTTTGCTGTGCTTGAGGTTCAGGTGCTGAATCGCAGCGCTGGCTGTTTTACGAATCACGTACAGCTTGCGTTCCAACGCGTCTTGCACGATCACGTCATTGCCGCGACCGATGAAGATCTGACGCATGACCGGCTCTTTGGCGCGCACGGTGGGCGACATCGGCATGTCAAGGTTGACAGGCACATCGCGCCAGCCCAACAACACTTGGCCTTCGGCTTTGACTGCACGGTCCAGCTCTTGCTCACAAGCTAGGCGTGACGCGCTTTCTTTTGGCAAGAACACCATACCCACGCCGTACTCGCCGAGCGGTGGCAAATTAACACCCTGCTTGGCCATCTCTTCGCGGTACAACGCATCGGGCAGTTGAATCAAGATACCTGCGCCGTCGCCCATGAGCGCATCTGCACCCACAGCACCCCGGTGGTCGAGGTTTTCCAAAATCTTGAGCGCTTGACCCACGATGGCGTGGCTCTTGTGTCCCTTGATGTGAGCGACAAAGCCCACGCCACAGGCGTCATGTTCGTTAGATGGGTCGTACAAACCCTGAGATTGCAGTTGTGCTTTATGGGCAGCCGTGGTCATGGCGCGTTCCTCAAAAATTCAGCGGGACTAGGAGGATACTGCACTGCAGCAACCATGCCAAGCAAAATAATTGGGGTCAGATCCTAATTAAACCGCACTCACATTTTTTAAAAATTAATTGGGGACGGATTACTTTAACCAGGAAACAGTGCTTATAGCGCCGATTTGTCAGCGCCTTTGGACTTGCTGAACGGCCTCCCCGGCTTGGCTTTGACCAAGCGTCGCGGGGTTTGCGCCTGCAACCCAGCCACAAACCCCGCATCCCCCAACGCCCAACCACTGAGCGTTGCGTCGGTCAATGCACCCTGCTGGTCCGCGCTGATGCCAGCGTGCACCAATTCGGCGTAGGCCGCCTCACGCGCGAATGGCGTGTTGCCCAAACCCCAATACAGGGCCGGCGGCGTGATGAGCCGGTCGGTGCGCCGGCCTGTGTAATGCCCGAAGCTGGACCAAGCGTAGTCCTCAGGTTGCGCCACCATGTGGGCGCGCACGGGGTTGAGGTCGATGTAGGCCATGCACGCCAGCAAGTAGCGGTCAGTTTGAATGAGCGTGGAGCGGTAGCGCCCTTCCCACAGCGTGCCGGTGCGCGCATGCATTTTGTTGAACACCTGAACATAGCTGCGGCCCACAGCCTGCATCATCTTGGGCAAGGCCTGATCCTCTTGCGGCGTGAGCAGCAAATGTAGATGGTTGCCCATCAACACATAGGCGTGAACGTCCACCTTGTGCGAACGGCTGTGCTCGAACAACAGATCGAGCATGCGCTGGTAATCAGCGGTGCTGCGAAAAATGTCTTGCCGGTTGTTGCCCCGCAGGATGACGTGGTGCGGGTAGCCGGTGACGGTGAGACGGGGTAAGCGGGCCATCTGCCAATGTTAATTGGGATCTGACCCCGATTAAACTGATTGAATTTTGAATCGCGTCTCGGACAACTCTTGCAAGCTAAACTCTTCCAACAAAGCCGTCAAGCTCTCAGCCGCACTCCGCTTTTTCTGCCCCGTGTACTTGGCCAAGATGAGTTCGTTTTTCATGCTGTGCTCCCAGCCCACCAACTCGGTCACGGTCACTTGGTAGCCCATCGCCTCTAGGTACAAACAGCGCAGCACGTTGGTGAGCTGGCTGCCCATCTCACGCGTGTGCAGCGGGTGACGCCACAGCTCAGCCAGCGGCGTGCGCTGCAAGTTGAGCGCTTTGTTTTTGTTGAGCGCGCGCGCCAGCTCGGCTTGGCAGCACGGCACCAGCACCATGTATTTGGCTTTCTTTTGCAGGCCAAACGCAATCGCGTCGTCGGTGGCGGTGTCGCAGGCGTGCAGCGCAGTGACCACATCAATCTGGTCGGGCAAGGCATCGCTTTGTGCGGACTCGGCCACGCTGAGGTTGAGAAACTTCATGCGCTCGAACCCCAAGCGCTGCGCCAGTGCTTGGGACGACGCCACCAACTCGCTGCGCGTCTCGATGCCGTAAATACAGCCCTGCCCCAAGGCTTTGAAAAACAAGTCGTAAATGATGAAACCCAAATCCGACTTGCCCGCGCCGTGGTCGGCCAAGGTGGGGCCTTGCTCGCTGGCGGGCATTTCT
>CAIODK010000140.1 GCA_903856995.1 uncultured Burkholderiales bacterium | reverse complement strand
GCCTACGAGCAAGACTGGCGCAAACGCGCACGCGGCAAAGCCTTAGCGGTGGTGCGCCCTGGCAACACACAGCAAGTCGCAGAGGTGGTCAAAGCCTGCGCGCAAGCAGGCGTGAGCATCGTGCCGCAAGGCGGCAACACAGGTTTGGTGGTGGGGTCAATCCCCGACGACACAGGGACACAAGTACTCCTGAGCTTGCAGCGCATGATCGCCGTCCGCGGCGTTGACACAGACAACCTAACCATCACGGTGGAAGCGGGCTGTATCTTGCAAAACTTGCAGCAAGCTGCCGAGCAAGCTGGTTTTTTATTCCCCTTGAGCTTGGGCGCAGAAGGCAGCTGCACGATTGGCGGCAACTTAGCGACCAACGCAGGCGGGACCCAGGTGGTGCGCTACGGCAATGCCCGCGATCTATGCTTGGGCCTTGAAGTGGTGACCGCCAGTGGTGACGTCATGCACGGCTTGAGCGGTCTGCGCAAAGACAACACCGGCTACGACTTGCGCAATTTGATGATTGGCAGCGAAGGCACCCTAGGCATCATCACTGCGGCGACGATGAAGCTATACCCCAAGCCAGCTGCAAGCCTCACTGCGTGGGCGGCTGTGCCATCCGTAGCACATGCGGTCAAGCTGCTGGGTTTGGCGCACAAGCACCTAGGTGCAGGACTGACCGGCTTCGAGATGATGGGGCAGTTTGCGTTGAGTTTGGTCGACAAACACTACCCACACTTGCGGGTTCCTTTATGGCAAGACACGCCCTACTGCGTGCTGCTAGAGAACTCGGATAGCGAATCCGAAGCCCATGCACGCGAACGCTTCGAACACTTGCTGGAAGTCGCGTTGGAGGACGGCTGTGCCAGCGATGCCGTGGTGGCTGAAAGCCTGAGCCAGGCACGCAACCTTTGGCACATCCGCGAGAGCATCACCCTGGCGCAAGCGGAGGAAGGCTTGAATATCAAACATGACATTTCAGTGCCCATCTCTGCCATTCCCTCCTTTGTGGCAGAAACAGATGCCTTGCTGAAGCGAGAAATTGCAGGCGTGCGACTGGTCAACTTTGGCCATCTAGGCGATGGCAATTTGCACTACAACGTCCAAGCCCCCGAAGGCTGCGACAACCAACAGTTCTTACGCGAACACGAGGACCAAGTGAATACACGGGTCTATCAATCCGTGAAAAAGTTTGGGGGTTCAATTTCCGCCGAACATGGCGTAGGTAGCCTAAAGGTGGACAGCCTTGCTGGCTACAAAGACCCCGTGGCCTTGGCCTTGATGCAACAAATCAAGCGCGCACTTGACCCACAGGACTTACTCAACCCCGGCCGGGTGGTTCGCTGAAGCAAGGCGCTGAGGCGCAGGTATATCTGCACCCATCAGCATGTCGATCAACTCGGGTAAGGAATGAGCCGCCATCTTTTCCATCACCCGGGCTCGGTGCAACTTGATGGTGGCAGGGGCCCCGCCATCAATCTGTGCGATTTGCTGATTTGAATAACCGCGCACCATCCAGTGACAGACCTCCATCTCGCGAGGTGTGAGTCGCTTCAAACGGTCAGACACCAACATGGTTTTGTCAGCCACCAAGACCGCTTGTTGTGACAAACGCATGGCACGTTGGATAACATCGATCATGGCTTGCGCAGAAAAGGGCTTGAGCAAGAAATCAACGGCACCTTGTTTCATCGCCGAGATGATTTCTTCTGGGCGACTATCACCACTGATGAACACCACCGGCGTGTGCTGCGCCAAAGTCTTGAGCTGCGATTGCAAAGCCACACCGGTCATGTTCGGCATGCGCATATCCAAAACAATCACGGCAGGATTAGGCACGATAGGGTTACTCAAAAATGCAGTCGCACTCTCGTGCAACGTCACCTCATAACCCGCACGCTCAAGCATGGTACAGAGGCTTCGGCGCACCGAGGGATCGTCATCAATCACGACGACGTGACCCAAAGATTGCAAATTCTCAGTACTGTTTGACATCGTTGCTGCTCATCATTCCGAACAACTTAGCCCCATGCTCAATCGCCATGGTGGCATAAGAAATATTACCTTTGACATTGGCTCCCGCATGCAATTCAACACGCCCTGTCGACTCAATGTTCCCCATGACAACCCCATCGACCACCGCTTGCTGTGCGTTGATGTCGCCCTCAACGTGCGCATGAGACAGCACTGACAACTGTGCATTCGGGCTGCCATTCACGTCGATGTTACCCACCACATGGCCTTTGAGTTGGACCCTATCTTGCGACACGATGTTACCGACCACCACGGCCGATTGACCAATGACAGTTTGATCTAGGAGCTGGTCTTTGGAGGACGAGCCAAATTTCATCTTATTGAACATTTTTAACTGGTACTTCGACCAGCTTGACACTTCGAATCGCGCCTTCTGGCAACGACAGGCGCGCGCCTTGAAAGTAAATTTGAATCTTTTGGATATTCGGACCAGACACCTGCCAAGGCGACACGCCATACACGCTTCGATCTTGGCCGGCCTTCAGCTGCAAAGTCGTGGCTTGTTGGTTGCCATCCACTACACAGACTTCTGTATTGGCGCTACTCACCAAATACACATAGCGCCCCTCTTTGTTAGCAATGAGTGGGGTCAACTGCGGCATCGCATCCGTGGAGTAGGTACAGGCGTCGGACTTGATGATGGCAGTCGGAACGGGTATCGCACCCACCACGGAGTCATTGGAAGAAGCTACGGGTGCTGTAGCAATCACAGGAGTTGGTACTGGTGTTGGTACGGGCGCCAAGACCGGGGCCGGCGCGACGACCGGCAACGGCACTGGCGTGGCAACCGGCTCTCGCACCGACACCAAGTCTTCAGACTCTACCTGCTTGAATGGTCCATGCAAGGCCATCAACACCACAGCTACCAACAACAGCATCAGAGCACCCAACCCCTGCTTGTAAGCCACCAGCATTGCCACACCTGAACGCGCCATGTCAGTGGCGGAACGATTCATGGCAGGTAAGTGACTCATGGTCACGATTTGATCCAAGGTATTGAGATGAGCCGCTGTGACGGTCTCGTTTGCACGGGCCTCTTCGACATCATCTGCAGGTGGTGGCGTCACCCCCAAAATCATCAACACACGTTTGTATGCTTGACGCTTGATGGCGTCTGAATAAAACAAAGTATCACTCTCATTGCGCTCAAGTTGGCGTACCTGTGAAGCCGACAAACAAGCGGTGCGCGCCAACACCACCAAATCCATGCCAACAGCCTCCCGCAACTCTCTGAGGTAAGTTGGGTCACAGGTTTCGTACACATGGCGTGTGGGTTCGGAGGTATGCTTCAATTCCATAGTGGATGACTTTTTAATTTGTCTAAAATCTAAGCACCTAATGTCGCTGTGCGTGCATTAGTCGTCAATACACCGGATGGCGTATAAAACTTTGGTACTAGCGAATAATATCAGCACAGATCCTTCAACTCTCAAGAGTTTTTACGAACATACCCTTATGCGCCCTACCCGCCGTCAATACGAAGACTTCATGCAACACGTGGACAGCCACGGCGTAGCCAAAACCGACCGAACTGGAACAGGTACCAAAAGTGTGTTTGGCTACCAGATGCGTTTTGATCTGAATGAAGGTTTTCCGCTCGTGACCACCAAAAAGGTCCACCTGCGATCCATCATCCAAGAGCTACTATGGTTTCTGACCGGATCGAGTAACAACAACATAATCCTGATGCCAAAATACGTTATTTACATGCTGAGCGCTACGTCTCGGATGTAGTGAAAGCTTATGAGCATAAGGCTTTTGATG
>CAIODK010000139.1 GCA_903856995.1 uncultured Burkholderiales bacterium | reverse complement strand
AGCCCGCGATGGGGTCTTTGGGGAACAAGCGCCATACACCTTTTTTCTGGCTAGGCTCTGCGCGGTTGATGGCCACACCTACCAGTTCTTTTTGCAGGTCGTAGTAGCACAGGCCGTCGCCGTTGTGCATCACCGTGGCTTTGTCGTAGGGCTGAACTTCAAGCCAGTTGGGGCCTGTGCCCATCACTTCACCCAGCACGATGCCTGGGTTCTTGGGCGAGTCAAACGCGCCGATGTCCTCTTTGCGGCCTTGCACAAAGTAGTCGGTGAACTCGCGGTTGAAGTTTTGCTCGGGGTTGGGCGTGAAGTACAGCGTGGTGTTGCCACTCGATGCACGGCTGAGCGGGGGACGCTCGGGGTCTACCGAGTATTGGCGCGCTTCGATCAGCTCGTCCATCAACACGCGGTAGTGCCCGGTGATGTTCTTCACATAGGCCATGTCTTTGTAGCGGCCTTCAATTTTGAAGCTGCGCACACCCGCATCGACCAAGGCAGCAAGGTTGTCGCTTTGGTTGTTGTCTTTCATCGAGAGCACATGCTTGTCGTGTGCGATGAAGCGGCCTTGGGCGTCGGTCACGTGATAAGGCAGGCGGCAGGCTTGGCTGCAATCGCCGCGGTTGGCGCTGCGGCCTGTGTGGGCATGGCTGATGAAGCACTGGCCGCTGTAGGCCACGCACAACGCGCCGTGCACAAAGAACTCAAGCTTGCAGCGCTCGGTATCAAGCACATCATGGATAGCTTTGATTTGCGGCAGCGTCAGCTCGCGCGCCAACACGATTTGTGAGAAGCCCACGTCTTGCATGAAGCGGGCTTTCTCTGGCGTGCGAATGTCGGTTTGTGTGCTGGCATGCAATTGGATGGGGGGCAGGTCTAGCTCGAGCAGGCCCATGTCTTGCACGATCAGCACGTCTGCGCCTGCGTGGTACACGTCCCACGCCATTTTTTGGGCGGCTTCTAGCTCATCGTCACGCAAGATGGTGTTGAGGGTGATGAAAATTTTGCTGTTGAAGCGGTGCGCTTCTTTGCACAAACGTTCGATGTCTTGCAACGTGTTGATCGCGTTGGCGCGCGCGCCAAAGGCGGGAGCGCCAATGTACACAGCATCTGCACCGTGGTGAAGGGCGGCGATGCCGATGTCAGCGTCACGCGCAGGCGCGAGCAGTTCGAGTTGGTGGTTGAGCAAAGACATCTGTGAATTATCTTAAAAAACAAAAGCGGCCCGAAGGCCGCTGTGTGGAGGTGGCGAAAGGTGGATTACTCGACCTTGGCTTTGGCGCGCAGCTCTTGTTGGAAAGCGGCCATGCGTTGCTGTGTCAGCTGTTGCGTGATCTGTGGCTTCACGTCTTCGAGCTTAGGCAATTGGGCTTCACGCACGTCATCCAAGCGGATGATGTGGAAACCAAATTGGCTTTGCACGGGGGCAGACACTTCACCTTTTTTCAAGGCAACCATTGCATTGGAGAACTCTTTGACGTAGTTGCCAGCAGCCGCCCAATCGAGGTCACCGCCGTTAGCGCCCGAACCTGGATCTTTGGATTGCTTCTTGGCGATGTCTTCAAACTTGCCGCCTTTTTTCAAGCTTGCCACGATGGCATCTGCTTGCGCCTGCGTTTCGACCAAGATATGGCGAGCGCGGTATTCTTTGCCGCCGTTGGCTGCCACGAACTTGTCGTATTCGGCTTGCACGTCAGCGTCGGTCACGGCGGATGTCTTTTGGAATTCAGCAAACAACTCGCGGATCAGAATAGTTTGACGTGCCAGCTCGATTTGTGTTTTGTACTCTGGGGTGGCATCCAAGCCGCGTTTTTGCGCTTCTTGCATGAAGATTTCGCGTGCGATGACTTCTTCTTTAATTTGGCCCTCGACCTCAGGAGTCATGGGACGGCCAGAACGTGCGACCTGCTGAGCCAGTGCTTCGGCGCGGGCAGTAGGTACAGCCTTGCCGTTGACGATGGCGATGTTTTGCGCTGATGCGCTGATGCTCAATGTTGCGAACACGGCGGTTGCAACTGCGGTCCAAATCATGTGCTTTTTCATATCAGGTCTCAAAGTTGTTCTAGGACTTCAATCGCCAAGGCATGCAAGCCTTGGTCGATATATTCTTGCAATGCATCATACACAAGGCGATGTCGCGAAACCCGCGTTTTTCCTGTAAAGATATCGCTTTGAATGCGCACCCGAAAGTGCGTGCCAAAGCCACTGTCATCCGCTCCAACGTGGCCAGCATGCGCCGCACTTTCGTCTAGAACTTCAACGAATACAGGGTGAAGGCGTTCTTGTAATCGCTGCGTCAGCGCTTGTGCGGTGATGTTCACGCTTGGTCCTCGGGTGGTTCTTTGATGAAGCGGCTCATATAGAGGCCTTGGGCGACCACAAACACCAGCATCAGGCCTAAACCTCCGAAGAGTTTGAAGTTCACCCACGTGTCAATGTCAAAGTTATTGGCCACCCACAGGTTGACGCATCCCATGACGGCAAAGAAACAAGCCCAACTGTGCAGCAACACGCCCCAAGCGTGCTCGGGCAGCTCGACTTGCGCCCCCATGAGTTGACGCAAGAAGTTGCGCTTGAACACGTAATAGCCGCCCCACAAGGCGCTGCCCATGAGCCAATACAGCACAGTGGGCTTCCACTTGATGAAGGTTTCATCTTGGGTCAGCAGTGTCGCGCCACCAAACACCACGATCACGCCGAGGCTGACCCATTGCATGGGTTCTACAAAACCGTTTTTGCGCCAAAGGTAGCCAATTTGCAGCAATGTGGCAGCAATAGCCACCGCCGTGGCGGCCATGATGCCCCACGTTTTGAAGGTGATGAAGAACAGGATGATGGGGAAAAAGTCGAGCAGTAATTTCATAAAGGCTTTATTTGGTAGGCACGAAGTCTAACGAAGCCGAGTTCATGCAATAGCGCAGGCCCGTGGGCGCAGGGCCATCGTTGAAGACATGGCCCAAATGCGAGCCACATTGGCTGCACACGGTTTCTACGCGCACCATGCCGTGGGTGATGTCGCGGTGCTCTGTGATGGCTTCCTCGCTAGCCGCGGTGTGAAAGCTGGGCCAGCCGCAGCCAGCGTCAAATTTGGTGGTGGCCTCAAACAGCTTGGCATCGCAACAGATGCAGTGGTAGCTGCCGTTGACCCAATGGTCTTCATACTTGCCTGTGAACGGGCGTTCGGTGGCGGCTGTGCGCGTCACCTCGTAGGCCACGGGTTCAGCATTTTTGGCAGCAAGTAGGGCGCGCCATTCTTGTTCGGTTTTTTGGATGGTCATGAGGAGCAGCTGATTTCGATGGAAGACGCCCATTCTGGCGCAAGACCTGACCATGCTTCGTAGCTTGGGTGTTCATCAAAGGGGTTGTGCAGAACTTGCAGCAGGTCTTGCACCATGGCGAAGTTGCCAGCCTTTGCTTGTCGAATGGCCAGTTCGCCCAAGTGGTTGCGCAAAATGTATTTGGGGTTGGTGCGCAGCATGGCGTCGCCCGCGATTTGTCGGTTAGGGACGCCTAGGCGTTCAAGGTAGCGAGCGCACCAAGCATCAAACACTTCGCGGTGCATGAAGAGGTCACGGAGGGGCTCAAATGCGTGGGTGCTCTGCGCCGATTCACGCACAGCCACGCTCAAGCGACGCCAAAACACGGTGTAGTCCACACGGTCTTGCTGCAGGGCTTGCAGCAGGTCCTCCACCAACAGACGGTCGCCTGCGTGTGCACCGCTCAGGCCCAGCTTGTCTCGCATGCGTTGGTCCATGGCGGCAGGGAAGGCTTCTTTGTAGCTCTCCAATGCAGCCAATGCGGGGGCTTGGTCGTCAATCAAGGGCATCATGGCTTGTCCTAGGCAGAACAAGTTCCAATACGCGATTTGCGGCTGACGTGCGTAGGCATAGCGGCCTTGATGGTCGGAGTGGTTGCAAATGTGATTGGCATCAAAGCCATCTAAATACTGGAACGGGCCGTAGTCGAGGGTGAGGCCCAGCACGCTCATGTTGTCGGTGTTCATCACGCCGTGGCAAAAGCCCACGGCTTGCCATTGGGCCATCAGGGCCGCGGTGCGTTGGGTCACGTCGCCCAACAAAGCCACGTAGCGCGTGGCCCCATTCAATGCTTGCAACGCGGGGAAATGCGCGGCCACCACATGGTCGGCCAAGGCCCGTAGCGCGTCCAATTGGCCATTGGCGGCGAAATGTTCAAAGTGTCCAAACCGCACAAAACTAGGCGCAACGCGCGTCACCACCGCAGCAGTTTCGACCTCTTCACGGCGCACATGGCCGGGTGATCCTGTGACACACAGCGCACGCGTGGTGGGAATGCCCAAGCCATGCATGGCTTCGCTGGCCAAAAACTCTCGAATGCTGGACCGCAACACAGCGCGCCCGTCGCCGCGGCGCGAGAAGGGCGTCGGCCCTGCGCCCTTCAGCTGCAATTCTTGCAAGCCCACAGGGGTGTCGATGGCGCCCAAGTTCAGCGCACGGCCATCACCCAACTGACCGGCCCATTGGCCAAACTGGTGGCCGCTGTAAACGCTGGCAAAGGTGCCCATGGCCGAGCTTGCGTCAACCAACAGGTTGCCCGTCAGCGCGTCTAACGCATCAGGCTGCTGCCACAGGTCGGCGGGTAGGCCCAACGCAGACCGGAGCGCGTCGTTGCAACCCACCCAATGTGCACTTGGCAAGGGCGTGGGTGCGGTAGGCGTGGCAAATTCGGCCCCCAATGAAGCAAAGCCGAGATCAGATGCAGTGAGCCAAGGCAAGTTAGCGGAAGGGGTGACAGGAAGATGCAACATGGGTGGCATTGTCTCGGGTAATCCATAGGCTGGTTTTTTGTGGGCTTTCCCGAAAAATACGTCAAAACTTGGCACAATGCACAAAAAAAGCACGATCGTGCTAAAAATACAAACCTAAGGAGAACCTCATGCTCGGCTTGATGCAAGACCAACCTTTGCTCATTTCTGGTTTGATTGATTTCGCAGACAAACACCATGGTGATGGTGAAGTGGTCTCTCGCCGCGTGGAGGGGGACATCCATCGCTACACATGGTCCGATGTGGCGCGCCGCTCACGCCAAGTTGCCCATGCGCTTGATGGACTCGAGCTGGGGTTCAGCGACCGCGTGGCTACCTTGGCATGGAACGGGTATCGCCACCTTGAGCTGTACTTTGGCGTCAGCGGCAGCGGCCGCGTGCTGCACACCATCAATCCGCGTTTGCACCCAGACCAAATCGCGTGGATTGCCAACCATGCCGAAGACCAAGTGCTGTGCTTTGACATGAGCTTCCTTCCCATCATTCAAGCCGTGCACAGCAAGTGCAACACAGTCAAACATTGGGTCGCACTTTGCGATGCTGACAAACTGCCCGCTGACAGCGGCATTCCCAACCTCATCAGCTATGAGGCATGGATGGCTCATCAAAGCACCCGCTACACCTGGCCGGTGTTTGATGAAAACACCGCATCGAGCATGTGCTACACCAGCGGGACCACAGGCCACCCCAAAGCCGCGTTGTATAGCCACCGTTCCACCACCTTGCACGCTTATGCAGCGGCCTTGCCCGATGTCATGTGCATCTCCGCGCGCGACGCCATCTTGCCCGTGGTCCCCATGTTCCACGTCAACGCTTGGGGCATTCCGTACAGCGCTGCGCTGACCGGTGCGAAGCTGGTCTTCCCAGGCCCCGGCATGGACGGCAAATCGGTCTACGAGATGATTGAGAACGAGGGCGTCACCTACGCCGCAGGCGTGCCCACCGTGTGGCAAATGTTGCTCACGTACATGAAGCCCCAAGGTTTGAAGTTCTCGACCCTCAGGCGCACCGTCATTGGTGGTTCGGCCTGCCCGCCGGCCATGATTGACGCCTTCCGCGATGAGTACAACGTGGAAGTGCTGCACGCATGGGGCATGACCGAGCTGAGCCCCTTGGGCACGCTGTGCACCCTGAAGAACAAACACCTCAAACTACCCAAAGACGCGCAAATGAAATTGCTCTTGAAGCAAGGCCGCGCCATCTATGGGGTGGACATGAAAATCGTCAACGATGCGGGGCAAGATCAACCGCACGACGGCAAAGCCTATGGCGACTTGTTGGTCAAAGGCCCTTGGGTGGTGGCCAATTACTACAAAGGCGAGGGCAGCCCGTTGGTGACAGACAAAGATGGTGTCCATTGGTTTCCCACAGGCGACGTGGCCACCATCGATGCCGATGGCTACATGCAAATCACCGACCGCAGCAAAGACGTCATCAAGTCAGGCGGCGAGTGGATCAGCTCGATTGACATTGAAAACATCGCCGTCTCGCACCCAGCCGTCCTGATGGCCGCTTGCATTGGCGTGACGCACCCCAAGTGGGACGAACGTCCCATCGTGGCGGTGGTGAAAAAACCAGACGCCCAAGTGACCCGTGAAGAACTGCTGGCCTTCTACGAAGGTAAAACTGCCAAATGGCAAATCCCCGATGACGTGGTGTTTGTAGATGCTATCCCAATTGGTGCAACTGGCAAGATGCTCAAAACCAAATTACGCGAACAACTCAAAGACTACGTGCTTCCCCACATTGGCTAATTTTTCAAAGGACATCAGATGAGTGCAGACTACAAAGTTCACGGCGACGTAGCCGTGATTGCCCTGAATAACCCGCCTGTCAACGGCATGGGTTTAGAAACCCGCCTGGCTATCGTGGCTGGGATAGAGAAAGCCACGGCTGATGCGGCCGTCAAAGCCATCGTCATCACCGGCCAAGGCAAAGCCTTTTCGGGTGGTGCGGATGTGCGAGAGTTTGGGACACCCAAAGCACTTCAAGAGCCCAACTTGCGAAGCGTCTTCGCCTTCGTGGAAAACTGTAGCAAACCCGTGGTAGCCGCCATGCACAGCGTGGTGATGGGCGGCGGCTTAGAACTGGCATTGGTTTGCCACTACCGACTGGCAGCGCCCGGCACGAGCGTGGCTCTACCTGAGGTCAAGCTGGGGTTGATTCCCGGTGCAGGCGGCACACAACGTTTGCCACGTGCCTTAGGCGTTGAGCCCGCCTTAAACATGATCGTGAGCGGCGAGCCCATCAAGAGCGAGATGCTCGCCATGCTCCCTGGCCAAAAATTGCTTGACCAAATGGCCACCTCGCCCCAAACCTTGATGGACGAAGCCTTGGCTTTTGCCCGCGAAATTGCTGATGTTCGCCCACTGCCCAAAGTGCGTGACTTGCCCTGTAAACACCCACAAGGCGACGCCTACTTTCAGTTCGCCCGCAACATGGTCAAGGGCATGGCCGCCAATTACCCAGCCCCGCCCAAAGCATTGGATGCGGTGGAAGCGGCCACCAAGCATAAGTTTGACGAGGGCATGGCTATTGAACGTGAAATCTTCATCAACCTCATGTGGACGCCTGAGAGCCGGGCCTTACGACATTTGTTTGCCGCTCAGCGTGCAGCCTCCAAAATCGCAGACTTGCCCAGCGACACACCGGTGCGCAACATCCAGCTCGTCGCCGTCATAGGCGCAGGGATGATGGGAGGCGGCATTGCCATGAACTTCTTGAACGCGGGAATAGCCGTCAAGATGCTCGAAACCAAGCAAGAAGCCTTGGACCGTGGCGTGGCCACCATCCAGAAGAACTACCAAGACCGTATCAAAAAAGGCAAGCTCAAAGAAGACGCCTACGCCAAGCGCATGGCGTTGCTCAGCACCACGCTTAGCTACGACGACATCAAAGAGGCAGACCTCGTGATCGAGGCCGTGTTTGAGGAGCTTGGTGTCAAAGAAATCGTCTTCAAACAACTCGATGCGGTGATGAAGCCAGGCGCAATTCTGGCGTCCAACACCTCCACACTGGATGTGAACAGCATCGCCAACTTCACCAAGCGCCCACAAGATGTGGTCGGCATGCACTTCTTCAGCCCCGCCAACGTGATGAAACTGCTCGAAGTCGTGCGCGGAAAAAACACCGCCAAAGACGTGCTGGCTACCGTCATGGATGTGGCCAAGAAAATTAAAAAAATCGCCGTGGTGTCGGGTGTGTGCGACGGTTTCATTGGCAACCGCATGATCAACCAGTTTGGTCGTCAAGCAGGCTTCTTGCTGGACGAAGGCTGCACCCCCGCGCAGGTGGATCGTGCTGCCGAAAAATTTGGTTGGGCCATGGGCCCTTTCCGCATGAGTGATTTGGCTGGCAACGACATCAGCTGGGCCATTCGCAAACGCCGCTACCAAGAGCAACCCAACTTGCGTTTCAGCAAAACCGCAGATCTGTTGTGCGAGCAAGGTCGCTTCGGTCAAAAAACGGGCGCTGGTTGGTATGACTACAAACCGGGCAAACGCGACGCCATCCCTAGCAAAGATGTCGAAGCCATGATTGCCAAACACCGTGCTGACATTGGCATCACGCCCCGCAGGATCAGCGATGAAGAAATCGTGCAACGACTCACGTTTGCCTTGGTCAACGAAGCTGCGCACATTCTGGAAGAGGGCATCGCCAGCAAGGCCAGCGACATCGACATGGTCTACATCAGCGGCTATGGTTTCCCGATGTACCGTGGCGGCCCCATGAACTATGCCAACGAGTTGGGCCTTTTCAACGTAGTGCAAGCCATGCACCGCTTCGCCGCCAACCCCCACGATGACGCTGAGTTCTGGAAGCCCGCACCGCTTCTCACCCAACTCGCCGCCGAAGGCAAGACCTTCAACTGACCCGAATTTAAGGAACTTTTATGACCCACGCTGTCATCGTCTCTACCGCCCGCACGCCGCTTTCCAAAAGCTGGAAGGGCTCTTTCAACATGACCCATGGCGCGACCTTGGGTGGTCACGTCGTCAAACACGCCATCGCACGCGCCGGCATCGACGCCGGTGAAGTCGAAGACGTCATCATGGGCTGCGCGCTGCCCGAAGGCGCAACGGGAACCAACATCGCCCGCCAAATTGCCCTGATGGCCGACTGCCCTGTGTCCGTATCGGGCATGACCATCAACCGTTTTTGCTCTTCCGGGTTGCAATCCATCGCCACCGCCGCCCAACGCATCATTGCGGGCGAGGGTGATGTCTATGTGGCGGGCGGCGTGGAAAGCATCTCGTGTGTGCAACAGGAAATGAACCAACACATGCTGATTAACTTGGCCCTGCAAAAGAAAAAGCCCGAGATGTACTGGAACATGCTGCAAACCGCCGAGAACGTCGCCAAGCGTTACAACATGGGACGTGAAGCGATGGACGCCTATGGCGCACTTAGCCAACAGCGCGCGTTTGCAGCACAAGCCGCAGGTCTGTTTGACGCCGAGATTGCCGCCATCACTGTCAAAGCGGGGGTGGTCGACAAGGTGATGGGCTTGATGACCAAACAAGTCACTGTGAGCAAAGACGAGGGCATTCGCGAAGGCTCTACAGCTGAGGCTTTGGCCAACCTCAAACCAGCCATGCCCGGTGGCCTGATATCGGCCGGCAACGCCAGCCAGTTCTCAGACGGCGCAGGCGCGTGCGTGGTGATGAGTGAAGCCCTCGCCAGCAAGCGTGGCTTGCAGCCTTTGGGTCGTTTCCTCGGCTTTGCGGTAGCCGGCTGCGAACCCGATGAAATGGGCGTTGGCCCTGTGTACGCCGTGCCCAAAGTGCTCAAACGCTTGGGCCTGAGCGTGGCGGACATTGACCTGTGGGAGCTCAACGAAGCCTTTGCCGTGCAAGTGCTGTACTGCCGAGACAAACTGGGCATCCCCGAGGACCGCCTGAACGTCAACGGCGGCGCGATTGCCTTGGGCCACCCTTACGGCGTCAGCGGTCAGCGTTTGACGGGCCATGCCCTGATCGAAGGCAAGCGCCGAGGCGCTAAACGAGTGTGCGTGACCATGTGTATCGGTGGTGGCATGGGCGCAGCTGGTATCTTCGAGGTGTTTTAAATCAAGGAGCACATCATGCAAGAAAGCTTTGGCGCCTACATCCCGTTTGTCGACCATCTTGGGTTCGAGATGGTTTTTTATGATGAAGGCCAGTCCGAACTGCGTTACACGCCAGAGCCAGAACACCTGAACTCGTTCAATGTCACACACGGAGGCGCGGTGATGACGCTGTTGGATGTCACCCTTGCAAGCGCAGCGCGCAGTGTGGACAAAGGCATGGGGGTGATGACCATCGAAATGAAAACATCGTTCATGCAACCCGCTCGCGGTACGCTCACGTGCAAGGGTCGATTGATTCATCGCACACGGCAGATGGCGTTCACCGAAGGCTCGGTGTATGACGCAGAAGGCAACATCTGTGCACATGCCACCGCCACCTTCAAATACGTAGACCGAGATTCGGAACGCGCACAATTACACGAAATTTCGACCGACTGAGCTAAGGAAACCGCATGTCAGGCATCATTCTTCATCACTACCCCATGTCACCTTTCGCTGAGAAGGTACGGCTCATCTTGGGCTATAAAAAACTCACTTGGCAAAGCGTGACCATTCCGATGTACATGCCCAAGCCCGATGTGGTGGCTTTAACGGGGGGGCATCGTCGAACCCCGTTCATGCAAATCGGGGCTGATGTTTATTGCGACTCCAACTTGATCTGTGATGTGCTTGAACACATCGCCCCCACGCCAACACTCTATCCAGAGGCTGTGAAAGGCGCTGCGCGCATTGTTTCGCAATGGGCCGACACGCTCGTGTTCCCAACCGCCATGGCCTACAACTTTCAGCCTGCGGGTGCAGCGCATGTGTTGGCCTCTTGGTCGCCGGATGATGTACAAGTGTTCGTGCAAGACCGCACCACCATGCGTAATGGCGCGCCGCGCATGTTGGCGGCAGACGCCATCGGCATGTACAAAAGCTATTTACGTCGCCTCTCGCACATGCTCGAGCAAAGCCCTTTCTTGTTGGGTGATGCGCCTTCGGTGGCTGACTTTTCGGCCTATCACCCCACTTGGTACACGCTGCGCCAAGTCCCCAACTTGGCTGGTATTTTTGATGCCACCCCCAACGTGCGTGACTGGTTGCTGCGTATGGAAAAGTTTGGCCACGGCACACACAGCGATCTGTCGTCGGCTCAAGCAATCCAAATTGCGCATGACAGCCAACCCGCAGACATGTCACACGAACCCTTCATTGACCACCACGGCATTGCGTTGGGTAGCCAAGTCGTCATCACCGCTGAATCTTTTGGCTTAGAGCCAACCGCCGGCGAATTGGTGGCAGCCACCCGCACGCGTTACACCGTTCGTCGCCACGACGATCGGGCAGGGACCGTGCAAGTGCACTTCCCACGGTTGGGGTTCATCCTGAAAAAAGCAGATTGAGTTTTAGCGGAAACCACCCCGTGGCTAAGGCAAAATTGCCCGCTTTGACGAACTCTCAGCGACTGAACACATGCAAAAAATAACCCGCCAACTCGCGGACGAAATCAAAATCTCTGAAGCCCAAGTGCGCGCAGCTGTCACGTTGCTCGACGGGGGGGCCACCGTACCTTTCATTGCGCGTTACCGCAAAGAAGTCACCAACGGCTTGGACGACATTCAACTGCGCGAACTCGAAGCGCGCCTGAGCTACTTGCGGGAGCTAGAAGACCGCCGCGCTGCGGTGATCAAAAGCATTCAAGAGCAAGGCAAGCTCACGCCCGATCTGCTGGCCGCCATCGAAGCCGCACCGACCAAGCAAGAACTGGAAGACTTGTATTTGCCCTTCAAACCCAAGCGTCGTACCAAAGGCATGATTGCCAAGGAAGCAGGCTTGGAGCCACTGGCCGACAAACTGTTTGCCGACCCCACGCTCAACCCCAATGTGGAAGCGGAGGCGTTTATTCTTCCCGCTGGCAAGATTGAAGGCGCAGACTTCACCACCGTGGCCGCCGTGCTCGACGGGGTGCGCGACATCCTGAGCGAGCGCTGGGCCGAAGACGCTGCGCTGGTTCAAAGCCTGCGCGAATGGCTGTGGACCGAGGGTTTGTTTCGCAGCAAGCTCGCGCCAGGCAAAGACGAAAACAACCCCGACGTGGCGAAGTTCCGCGACTACTTTGATTACGACGAGCCGATTGGCCGCGTCCCATCACACCGCGCTTTGGCCGTGTTTCGTGGCCGTGCGCTTGAAATGCTCGATGCCAAACTGGTGGTGCCCGAGCCGGAGGCGAGTGTCAATGCCAAGCCAGAGCCCGGCAAACCCAGTTTGGCCGAAGGCAAGATTGCGTTGCACCTCGGCTGGAGCCATTCCAACAGAGCAGGGGACGACCTGATTCGCAAATGCGTGGCCTGGACCTGGCGCGTGAAGTTGAGCCTCTCCACCGAGCGCGACCTGTTCACTCGGCTAAGGGAAGACGCAGAGAAAGTTGCCATCAAAGTGTTTGCCGACAACTTGCGCGACTTGCTGTTGGCCGCCCCAGCTGGCCCACGCGTGGTGATGGGCCTCGACCCAGGCATTCGTACCGGCGTGAAAGTGGCTGTCGTGGACGCCACAGGCAAGCTGGTGGAGACATCTACCGTCTACCCGCACGAGCCCCGCAAAGATTGGGACGGCTCGCTCTACACCTTGGCCAAGCTGGCCGAAAAACACGGTGTCAACCTGATTGCCATTGGCAACGGCACAGCCAGCCGCGAGACCGATAAACTGGCGGGTGAGCTGATCAAGCTCATGGCTAAACATGACGCAACCAAGGTCATCGACAAAGTGGTGGTCAGCGAAGCAGGCGCCTCTGTGTACAGCGCCAGTGAATACGCCAGCAACGAAATGCCCGATGTGGACGTGAGCCTGCGCGGCGCAGCCAGCATTGCCCGACGCTTGCAAGACCCCTTGGCCGAGCTGGTCAAGATTGATCCGAAATCCATCGGCGTGGGCCAATACCAACACGATGTGAACCAAAGCGAACTCGCCCGCAGCCTCGAAACCGTGGTGGAAGACTGCGTGAACGCCGTGGGCGTGGACCTGAACACCGCCAGTGTGCCGCTGCTCACCCGCGTGTCGGGCCTCAGCACCACCACAGCCAAAGCCGTGGTGCGTTGGCGCGAAGCGAACGGCGCGTTTGCCAACCGCCAACAGTTGCTCAAGGTCACGGGCTTGGGTGCAAAAACGTTTGAACAAAGCGCCGGCTTCTTGCGCATTCGTGGTGGTGACAACCCGTTGGACATGACCGCGGTTCACCCTGAGACCTACCCTGTTGTCGAACGCATCATGGCGCAAACCGGAAGGCCCGTCGCCGAGCTGATGGGCCGCGCAGACATGCTCAAAACCCTCAAGCCCGAGCTATTCGCCAACGATACCGTGGGCGTGATCACCGTCAAAGACATCTTGAGCGAACTCGAAAAGCCAGGCCGCGACCCGCGCCCCGACTTCAAAGTGGCCAAGCTACAAGACGGCGTTGAAGACATCAAAGACTTGAAGGTCGACATGATTCTCGAAGGCACGGTCAGCAACGTGGCCGCCTTTGGCGCGTTTGTCGATTTGGGAGTGCACCAAGACGGCCTGATTCACGTCAGCCAACTCAGCAACAAGTTCATCACCGACGCCCGCGAAGTGGTGAAGACCGGCGACATCATCAAAGTCAAAGTGCTGGAAGTCGACGTCGCCCGCAAACGCATCAGCCTGACCATGAAAATGGATGCTGCCCCCGCCCATAAAGACGGCCCCCATTCGGCACGTTCAGACAACCGCTTTGAGCATGCAGGGCGTGATAACCGCCAAAGAGGCGGAGGGGGCAACTACACCGCGCCTCCACAAGCGGCGGCTGGATCGGCTATGGCATCAGCCTTTGCCAAACTGCAAGGTTTAAAGAAGTAAGTGGGTTGACAATGTTATTACTTGGTAATAACATTTCAGGAATTTCACTCAACATGAGAAGTTCCCATGCACATCGCCATTCGCCCTTTTGGAAACTCACGAGGCATCGTCATTCCTAAACCTTTACTCACACAACTAGGCCTAGAAGACGAGGCTGAGGTGAGTATTGAAAACGATGCTTTGGTCATTCGCAAACCGGCCCAAGCTGCAAGAGCAGGATGGGGTGAGGCCGCCAAAGCGTTGGCTCAGGCCAATGATGATGTGTTGGTGATGGGTGACTTTGGCAACGAAACCGATAAGGACCTGAAGTGGTAAGCCGCGGCGACGTTTGGCTTGTCAACTTAGACCCTACGGTAGGGAGCGAAATTCGCAAATCACGTCCCTGTGTCGTGATCTCGCCCCCTGAACTGAACGACCACCTGAAAACTGTGATCGTAGCCCCCATGACTTCACAAGGGTTTCAAGCGCCATTTCGCATCCAACTAACATTTCAAGGCACGACTGGCTTGGTGTTGCTTGACCAGCTTCGCAGCATCGACAAATCTAGGCTCATCAAAAAGCTAGGTCGTCTTCAATCTAAAACATTGAATGCAACGTTGCAAAAGCTTCATGAGCTGTTTGAGGTTTAAAGCTATGAATCACGCCTACATCGTTGGTCAAATGACCGTGAAGAACGAAACTAAATGGACCGAGTACCGCAGCCAAGTTTTAGCGACTTTGACGCCATTTGGCGGTGAGCTGGTATTTCGCGGCAACCAAGTCAGGGCGCTGTCGGGCGAATGCCCGCATGCTGACATCGTGGTGATTCGTTTTCCCTCGCTGGTCGATGCAGATAGCTGGCACAACTCAGCGGCGTATCAGGCGCTCCTCCCGATACGCCAAGAGGCAGCGGATGTGGTGCTGACCACTTACGAGGCCTAGCCTCACGCCTCAAGGATAATCAGGGCATGCAATCTGCCCCCATTTACCTGACCGCCGCCCTTTATAAATTCGTTGACCTACCCGACTTCGCTGCGCTTCAACCGCCTTTGCTAGCTTGCTGCGAGGCCCATGACGTCAAAGGCACCTT
>CAIODK010000138.1 GCA_903856995.1 uncultured Burkholderiales bacterium | reverse complement strand
GCGATCACCTCGTCCCACACAATCGCGCCTGGGTCAGCGACGCCCATGTGTTGCGCAGTCACCGTGCAAGCCCACCAACCCACCACCGTCGAAACGGCAATCAGCACACCCATTTGTAGCGGGTTCAACCAAACTTGCAAGAGCAAAAACACCGCCCAAGCCCACAGCGTGCCCGCGGTCCCGGGGGCAAGACGCGACAGGCCCGCGCCTGCGCCAAGAGCGATGAAGTGGGCGGGGTGCGAGAGTAAAAAGCGGCGGTTCAGCATGTGGTGCATCTCAAGCGAAGTGATCAAACGATGCAAAGCGTCGCGCAATCGGTTGGCCTTGTGGGTCCAGCACCACCAAGCCCTGCTCTTGCGTGATGCGGCCGATGCGCGTGACGGGTGTGTCGGTTTCCCAAGCGGCGGCGTGCACCAGCTCGCGTTGGTTGACGGGTGCCGTGAAGCACAGCTCGTAGTCGTCGCCACCAGCGAGGGCGAACTCTAGGCGCTTGTTCCAAGGCAGCTCGGCCAGCAGCGGGGTGATGCCTGCGGGCGCATGCGTCTCGCCAAAGCTGCCTGCGGTTTGCAGCCAGCCTGTGTCAATCTGCGCGCCCACGCCTGAGCGTTTGAGGATGTGGCCCAAGTCGCCCAGCAAACCATCGCTCACATCAATGGCGGCGTTGGCGACGGCGCGAAGTGCCGTGCCGAGGGCTACGCGTGGCGTGGGTAGCTCCATGCGCAAGCGGGCTTGCTCGAACGCTGGGCCAGACAGCGTCTGTGTGCCGCGAAACACTTCTAGCGCCAAGCGTGCATCACCCACCGTGCCACTGATGTAAATGTCGTCACCCACTTGTGCGTTTTGGCGCAACAACGCATCGCCGGGGGGCACCTCGCCAAAGACAGTGATGCAAATGTTCAGCGGGCCTTGGGTCGTGTCGCCGCCCACCAGCTCGCAGCCGTGGGCATCGGCCAAACGCAGCAAGCCGCTAGAAAAACCTGCCAACCAAGCCTCTTCGACGCGGGGCAGTGAGAGGGCCAAGGTGAAGGCCAAGGGCTCCGCCCCGATGGCGGCCAAATCGCTCAAGTTCACGGCCAAGGCTTTGTGGCCCAAGCGGGCGGGATCGACGGTGCTTAAGAAGTGTCGGCCTTCCACCAACATGTCGCTGGACACGGCCAGTTGCATGCCGCGTGAGGGGTTGAGCAGGGCGCAGTCGTCACCAACGCCTAGGGCGGCTTTGTGTGTGGGGCGCTTGAAGTAGCGCTCAATCAGGTCAAATTCGCCCATGTTGATTTAATCTCGTGCGGGTCAGTGCAGGTTACGTTTGCCAGGCTTGCCGCTCAAGGCGTCGAGTACAAACATGGGAATGTCGACATCAAACTTCTCGCCATCCTCGGCCACGCAAAAGTAGCTGCCGTGCATGGTGCCGGTCGGCGTGCGCAGGCGCGTGCCACTGGTGTATTCAAACTGTTCGCCCGGCTTGAGCAGGGGTTGATGGCCCACCACACCCAGGCCGCGGATCTTCTCGTGCATGCCTGTGGAATCGTTCACATTCCAGGTGCGTGAGATGAGTTGCGCCGTCACATTACCCACGTTGGTGATGGTGATGGTGTACGCAAACATGTATAAACCGCCGTCTGGGTCAGATTGCTCAGACAGGTATTGCGGGAGAACTTCGACTTGGAATTTGTAACGGGGCATGGGGTGATTTTGGCCTAAGCCAGACCTCGGTCTCGGAGAGTGAAATAATCACCCCATGACCAGCGCACGCCCCACCTTCCATATCGCCCCCTCCATCTTGTCTGCCGACTTCGCCCGTTTGGGTGACGAGGTGAAAAACGTCATCGCCGCTGGCGCTGATTGGATTCACTTTGACGTGATGGACAACCACTATGTGCCCAACCTCACGTTCGGCCCCATGATTTGCCAAGCCTTGAAGCCGCATGCTAAAACGCCTGCGGGCGTGGCCGTGCCGATTGATGTGCATTTGATGGTTTCGCCTGTCGACGCCTTGGCCGGTGCGTTTGCCGACGCAGGCGCAGACCTGATCAGCTTCCATCCCGACGCCAGCGCCCACGTGCACCGCAGCATCCAAGCCATCAAGGGCAAGGGCGTGAAAGCCGGCTTGGTGTTCAACCCAGCCGAGCCATTGGACGTGCTGGAGTGGACGATTGACGAGATCGACCTGATTCTCATCATGAGCGTCAACCCCGGCTTTGGTGGCCAAAGCTTCATCGACTCGGCGCTGCGCAAGGTCGAGCTGGCGCGCAAGTGGATTGAGCGCAGCGGCAAAGACATTCGCCTTGAAGTGGACGGCGGCATCAAACCCGACAACATCCGCCAAGTGGCCGATGCAGGGGCCGACACCTTTGTGGCGGGCAGCGCGATTTTTGGCAAGCCCGACTACAAAGCCGTGATTGACCAGATGCGCGTGGCCCTCGCTTAAGCGCCATGGCCGAGCCAAGCGCCTGGCTAAACCGGCTCAAAACATGGGCCAAGGGCATCAAACGCGATGTGGTGACGGTGTACTTTGCTGCGCGCAACCCACAGGCCCCCTTGGCCGCACGCATCTTGGCATGGGGCGTAGCCGCCTACGCGCTCAGTCCGATTGATTTGATCCCCGACTTCATCCCCCTGCTGGGCTATCTGGATGACCTGCTCATCGTGCCCTTGGGTTTGTGGCTGGTCATGCGCTGGATGCCCGAAGCGGTGCTGACTGACGCCCGCGCAAAGGCCGATGCCTTGTTAGCCAAACCCCGCAGCCTAATTGCCGCGGTGTGCTTTGTGGCGATCTGGGTGTTGCTAGGGTTTTACCTAGCCAGCGTTTGGCTGTGAGCGGGAACCCTTCCCTATGCGTTTCAAAGTGGAACAACTAAATTCATAACCATGTAACAACGGTCGCTTTTGGCCTTGCTATTTAAGTTTTGTTTTTAGAAGGTTTCCATGAAAAAGCCTCGTCCATCCTTGGTTTCATTGGCTGTTTTGTCTGTCTGCGCAGGTTGCAACGCGTGGGCGCAAGGCGCAGCTGAATTACCCGTTGTCACAATCGTGGGCACTATGCCCATCCCTAGCATCTCGCAGCCACTGTCCGAAATTCCTTCGGCAGTTCAAACCGCCAACAGCTCAGATTTGACCAACAGCCAAGCCTTGGATTTGTCCAGCTTCATGAACCAACGCTTAGGCGGCGTGTATGTGAATGAGGTGCAAGGCAACCCCTACCAAATGGATGTGAACTACCGCGGCTTCACAGCATCACCACTGCTGGGCACGCCGCAAGGTTTGTCTGTCTACATGGACGGTGTGCGCATGAACCAACCCTTTGGCGATGTGGTCAGCTGGGACTTGATGCCCCGCTCAGCCATTGCCAACATGACCCTCATGCCCGGCTCCAACCCCATTTTTGGTTTGAACACCTTGGGCGGTGCGTTGGCCGTGCAAACCAAATCAGGTTTGACGCATGCTGGCACCTCTGTGCAAACCACCATCGGTTCGGGGCAGCGTCGCTCAGTAGAACTAGAGCATGGCGGCCGCAACGATAAAGGTTTGCATTGGTTTGCTACGGGCAATGTGTTCAACGAAGAAGGTTGGCGCGATGCATCCCCCTCGCGTGTGCGCCAAGTTTTTGGTAAGTTGGGTTGGAAAGATGGCGCGACTGATGTGGCACTTAGTTTGAGCCACGCGAACAACGCGCTCACAGGCAATGGCATGCAAGAAGAGCGCATGCTGGCCAATGACTACCGCAGCGTGTACACCAAGCCTGACGAAACGCGCAATCGTTCTACGTTGCTGAATCTCACAGGAAAACAAGTGGTCAACGACACCACCTTGTTGGCGGGCAATGCGTATTACCGCAGCATGCGTACACGGACCTTGAACGGTGATTTGAATGACGGTGCATTAGGAATTGATTTTGTAGATGCATTTCCAAACGCAACTTGTTTGCAGGAAGCGGCAAGTCCCGGTGGTGGCGACGCACATGAGCAGTGCACAGGCATAAAAAACCGCAGCCAAACGCGACAAAAAAACTACGGTTTTTCGGGGCAGCTGACCTTGCTGGACAACTTGGCTGGCTATAAAAACCAATTCACCACAGGCTTAGCCTACGACAGCAACCGTACGGATTTCAAACAATCGAGCGAGTTTGGCTACATTAACGCAGACCGTAGCGTGACGGGTACGCAAGCGTTTGTCGATGAGCTTGATCCCAATGTGCACCTCAAAGGCAAAGCCAGCACATGGAGCCTCTTTGCAACGGACACAGTGTCGATTCGCAACAATTGGCATGTCACGATGTCTGGCCGTTACAACCGCACACACATTGTGAATAACGACCAAATCTTGCCCGGTGGTGGCGCAGGTTCGTTGGACGGTGACTATGTGTTTCAGCGTTTCAACCCTGCGATTGGTACAACTTACGCATGGACACCCGCACTGACCGGTTATGTAGGCTACAACGAAGGCAATCGCACGCCCACTTCGATTGAGCTTGGCTGCGCTGATCCTGCAAATCCTTGCAAGCTGCCCAACGCCATGGCGGGTGATCCACCGTTGAAGCAAGTCGTAACCAAGACGTGGGAGGCGGGCTTGCGTGGCGCATTCTCACGTCAAACGCAGTGGACGGCTGGCGTGTTCCATGCGCAAAGTGCAGATGACATTTTGTTTGTTGCCGCTCCCAATGCAAGCTCATTTGGTTACTTCAAAAACTTCGGCAAAACACAGCGTCAAGGGCTAGAGCTGGGGCTGAATAGCCAGCAAGGTCCGCTCAAGTTGGCGGCGCACTACACCTTGCTCAAAGCAACTTACCAAAGTTCAGAAGATTTAGGTGGTGATTCAAACAGCACCAACACCGGTGGCAACATTTCCATCAACCCTGGCAACACCATTCCCTTAACGCCAAAGCACATGTTGAAGTTGTATGCCGACTATGCATGGAGCGAAGCCTGGAACACGGGCCTTGGCATGACGGCCTTCAGTGGCATGTATGCCCGCGGCAATGAAAACAACCAACACGCGGCGGATGGTGATGAGCACTTAGGCTCTGGCCGCACAACTGGCTACGCTGTGGTTAATTTCAATGCGGGCTACAAGACCACCAGAGACACCAAGTGGATGTTGAATGTGATGAACCTATTCAATCGTCGTTATGCGTCAGCCGGCCAGTTGGGGCCCGCTGCATTCAGTGCTAATGGTCAGCAGTTCGTGTCGAGTTCAACGCGCGAGCAGCACTCGATGTTCGTCGCCCCAGGCGCGCCACGCAGCGTGTGGCTGAGCATGCGCCACAGCTTCAATTGACATACTGATCGATCAGCTGATGGCGTTGGGCCATGTGGACCAACGCCGCGGTGTTGATCACCGCTAGTTTTTCTTTGATCTGGGTTTGGTTGTTGGCCACCGTCTTCAGGCTGATGTTCAAACGCTCGGCGCATTCCGCGGCTGTGCAGCCTTGCGCTAACAGACGCCAAATTTCAAGCTCACGCAAACTTAATTGCGAAATTCGATCAGCCTCTTCGTCAGCCGTTTTGCCGAAGTGGCTTAGGGCGATGTCGTCACTCAAGTATTGCCGCTCGTTGTATGCGGCCTTCACACCTACGATCAAATTGTCTGGTGGAGAGTTCTTGGTCACAAAACCCGTTGCGCCGCCATCCAGTGCACTTCGAATGAGCGTGTGGCTGTCGTACATGCTCGACATCAGTACTTTGGCCGCGGGGTCACGTTGTTTTATTTTTCTCAGCAGCTCAAGCCCGCTGAGGTGCGGCATGGAGATGTCGGTGATGGTGACGTCGGGTCGGTGTTGTAGGAAAGCAATGTAGCCCGAGATGGCGCAAGCCGCTTCTGCCACAACCTTGATGCCGTCATCTAACTCAAGCAGGCGTGCATAGCCAGCCCTGACAACGGGATGATCATCGACCAGTAAAACGCGAATCATGTGTGCACCTCAGGCAGAGGTACTTGTACATGGATGCGAAGCCCTGGCTGGGCATCCTCAAAATGGAGGCGCCCGTGCAGACTGGCAATGCGTTCACGCATGCCGATGAGGCCTAAGCCGTGCGTCACGGTGTTGGTATGCAGCAGGCCTTGGCCGTTGTCTGTGATCGACAAGGTCAGCACATCTTGGGTGATGTGGAGACCCACCCAAACCTGCGTGGCCTGCGCATGCTTGGCAATGTTGGTCAACGCTTCTTGGGTAACTCTGTACAGACTGGTGCAGAGGTGATCAGGCAAGCCGTCGGGGACATCATGTATGAGGGTGTGGCACTGAATACGACAGTGTTGTTGCCAGCTCTGGCACAGGTCTATCAGGCTGGCTTCAAACCCGAGGCTGTCTAAATTGGGTGGACGTAAACGCTTCAACATGTCACGCGCCAAACTGTGCATGCGCAGAGACGATTGGTCAATGCGGTGGGCGGATGCGAGTGCGGCGTCGGGATGGGTATGGATCGCCTTGGCAATGTAGGCGGCTTCAATGCGCAGGGCTGTGCAGGCTTGGCCGACTTCGTCGTGCAGCTCCTGCGCCAAGATGCGGCGTTCATCTTCTTGCACCGTCATCAACCTTTGCGTCAGGTCACGGTTAGAGGCCAGCAAGTCAGACACTTCGGCGATGCGCCTGAAGGCTACCCATGCCAAACACAAGGACAAAACCAACAGCGTCAACGGCACCTCATCCAATTGAAAGTGTTCGTAGCGTTGCAACCAAAGTGAGAGAGTTTCAGACAATTCAAATTGCATCGCCACCAGCCAAAAAGAGCTGACGAGCATGGCAATGCGCGCTAAGTCGCGCCATGCGGGGGGTGCAGTAGTGGGTGTCATGGCAGCATGCGTTGCAACACGCCATGGCGACGCAGGCCGTGCCACACTGCCGCAAGAATGTGAACGGCAATAGCCAGCATGAACGCGTAGCTGCAAGCGGTGTGGACAGTGCCGAGGACGACCTTCATATCCGCCGAGGCCTCCCACAAACGAGGCAGCGGAGTACCGAAAAATTTAATCGGGTAAGCCGTGAAGCTTGACCCCAAAAATCCGCTCAATGGCATCGCCAACATGCAGGCATACATCAAGGTGTGGTTGGCGCTTGCCGCCCACGTTTGCCAACGCGGCAGAGACTCTGGTAGTTCGGGTGGTCGATGCGTCAGCCGCCAAATGCCGCGCATCACGATGAGTAGACCAAACACCATGCCCATGGATTTGTGCCAGTTGAACCACTCTGCACGCAGCCCTGGTGGTGTCTTCGGAATGCCTTCCATCCAAACCCCGAGACCGAGTTGGTAGAGGATGGCGATCGCCAACAACCAATGCAGTGCGATGGCGGTTCGCGTGTAGCGCGCGCCGTGAGGCGACGCTTCTAAAGGGATATCGACAGGTGTGTTTTCCATGCTGTCAATTCGCGGCAGCGCCCCAAGGCAGTTTGCCAACAGGCACGGAACCCAGCGCGATGAATGTGTTCGCGTCAATCACGCTCACTGCGTGGCTGCGTCCCGCCGCCACATAAAGTTTGGCACCGTCTGCTGTCACGGCCATGTTCCAGGGGCGCAAGCCAACCGGCACTTTGGTGTGCACTGCAAACGTTTGCGTGTCGATGACGGCCACATTCGCGTCACCGCCATTGCTGGCGAACAACCACTTGCCATTGGGGTGCATGGCCAAACCATTGGTCCGTGTACCAACCGTGAGTGAGCCCTTCACCGCTAACTTTTGCATGTCAATCGCCACCAGCAAGCTGTCGGTCTCCACCGCCACATAGGCGGTCTTCCCATCGGGACTGAAGGCAATGCCACGAGGACGGTTGCCCACGCGGATGCTCGCGATTTGCTTGCGCTTGGACACGTCGATCACATCGACTTGATCCGCCTCTTCCGCAGACACCAGCATCAGTTTGCCGTTTGGGCTAAACACCGCGTGCTCTGGGTTTTTACCGCGTACGGGGATCGAAAACACCAGTTTCCAAAGCGTCGTGGAAATAAAACTCACGCTGTTGCTGCCCTCGTTCGCCACCGCCACCCACTGGCCATCGGGCGAGCAATACACCGCCTCTGGCGACTCGCCGAGGGTCAGTGTTTTGTCAATCGCGAACGTCTGCGTGTGGATGGCTTGCAGCTGCGAACCATTCTGGTTGCTCACATACAAATGCACGTCATTGCGACACAAAGCTAAGCCACGCGGCTTACCGCCGGTGGGGATCGTTTGCACCACGGTGTCGGTGCTGCTGTCGATGACAGATACATCGCCCGTGCCCTCGTTGGTGACAAACACTTGGCCGGCTGCGAATGCGGTGTGGTTGAGTGCGCTGACAACGCACACCACGGCGAAGAGTTGAAAAAGTTTCATGTGGGTCCTAGATCAAAGTGGGATTTGGCTGGTGACACCCACGATCCATGAGCGTGGCAAACCGGGTTCGAAATATTGTTGTTTCGATTGATTCACGATCACCGAGCTGATGGTGTCTTTGTTGGTCAGGTTGTCGACGCCCACAAAGGTCTCAACTCGTGCAGACCCCACTTGGTAGCGTTGGCGAATGCGGGCGTTGAGTTGTGCGTAGCCGGAGGCTAAGGCGTAGTCAGACGCTGTGGCTGTGTTGGCGTCGTTCGCCCACATGCTGGATCGGCTTATCAAATCTAGGCCTGCTTCTAAGCCCAAAGTTGGTTTTTGTCCCGCCGTGGCAAAGCCCTTTTCAGACCATTGCAGCGAGGTAAAGAGCTGGCGCTTGGGGATGGCCGGTAAGTTGTTGCCATTCGTGGGGCTGTAGCTAGCAGTGCCTGATTCATACGTTGCATGCATGAAGGTCGCTGAAACTTGGTTGCGCCAATGGGCGTTGTATTGATTTCGGAAAGCCAATTCAAAACCATCGCGTTTGGTTTGTGCCGCGTTTGTGTAGGTGGTTTTTCCTGCATTCGAGTACGTAGACACAATTTCGTTTTCAGTGTCAATTCGAAACCAAGCAGCATCAATACGCGAGCTACGCGTTGGCAACCACTTCGTGCCAATCTCCAGATGCTTGCTTCGGGACGCTAGTAACGTGGGGTTGAATTTCTCAGTGAAGCTGCTCAGGTTAGTGCCTGAGTAAGCAACTTCAGACATGGTGGGCGTTTCAAATCCCTTGCCCTGGTTGACGTAGACGTTGAGGTTGTCTTGCGCATGCCATGTCAGTCCAAGAACGGGGCTTGTGGCGGAATAGTTCACAGACCCTGAGCCATCGACACCCGTTGTCATATCGTCACGGCTTTTCAACGTCACGTTGCTTTGGCGTGCGCCAGTTGTCAATGTGTAGCGCTCACCGAGCGACCAGTTGGCTTGTGCAAAGTAGTCTTGGTTGCGTGCCTCATTGAGTTCGTTACGAGTCGATGCACCTGTTTTCTCGCCCGCATTGGTTGCACCCGCTTTGCGTTGTTCTTTTGCGTGGTCAAAGTCTGCGCCAATGATCCAATTCATTTTTTGTGCATCAAAAACTTGTGTTCGACCGCTGACTTGCAAGCCCGCACCTTCGAATTGACGCTCGAGTCCAGTCCATGTGCCTACAGCCGTCGCAGGGACGGCAGAGGACGCTTGGTATTGCAAGTTGCTTCGGTTACCACCATAGATGCGTCCTTGAAACTTCAAGTCACTGTTGACCGTGTGTTCAATCACAGCACCCGTTTGTTGTTGCGTCACAGTTTTGCGTGTATGCCCCAAGATCGCACCATTGCCAGCTTTGGAGGGGTCCGCTGCGAGCTGTGTCGCCGTCAACCCCAGAGCATCTTTGGCGTAAGGCATGTCAAAGATGTTCACGATGAACTTGATGCGCGTGTCAGGTTTCGCGTCGACGGTGATGACGCTGTTCAGCTGCTGCCGACGCGTATCGCTGTTGGCGCGGTAGCCTTCGATGGCGAAGGTGCTGTAGTCAGCCACGAGCCCGACGTTGCCACTGCGTTGGCTCACTTGCCAATCGGTACGGGTCATGCCGAAGGAGCCGGCATACATCTGCATTTGTGCCTCGGGCTTGTCGCCCGCTTCACGCGTGAAGGTTTGGATCACGCCCCCCGATGCGTTGCCGTACAACTGGGCCAACGGGCCCGTGAGCACTTCCACGCGATCGGTGGAGGTCATGCTGACGGTGGAGGTTTGGCCTTGGCCGTCGGGCATAGAGCCAGGGATGCCGTCCGTGATGAGGCGAATCCCGCGAATGCCAAACGCAGAGCGTGCGCCAAAGCCACGAATCGAGATTTGTACGTCTTGTGCGTAGTTGTTGCGGTTCAGGGCCACCACGCCTGGAACGCGATTGAGTACATCAGAGATGTTGACTTGCGGACCTGAGTTTCGAATAGTCTCCGCATCAATGGCATAAACCGAACCCGGCACATCAAATTGCTTTTGTTCTAAACGACCACTTTGCACAACGATTTCTTTGAGGTCGGTCGTTGCCGTTTGTGCATGCAGGCCCGAGCAAGGGTAAACGCTGAGGCACAGGTACATGCCAATTGTCAGCGAATGGTGACGGTTTAAGTTCCGATAAATTTGGGTGGTCTTCATGATTCGTGTAATTTAAAAGATGTGACAGGTCGAACAAGAAGAAGCAAAACTCGTTCCATGCAAAAGTGTTCCAGATCGATGGCACTTATCGTGCTTTGCAGTTTGGGATCAGAATTTATGACCTCAAGAGTTTGGAGCTTCTTCATCTTATGACTCGCTGTCTCGCACATCTTCTTACAAGAGTCGCCTTGGTTCTCTCGGGGTTGTTCCTAGTCACCGCGCAAGCGGGGGTGATGACGCGTGAATCCATGGAGAAGGCGTTCCCCGCCCCCTTAGTGGTGGGCGAGAAAGACCGCGATCTGCCGGTGTGGCCGATCTTCAGGCAAGAACTCACGTCCACCACCATTGCGGCGTATGCCTTTGAGTCGCAAGACTTTGCGGCCATTCCTGGGTTCTCTGGCACGCCGTTCAATTTGCTGATCGCACTCGACCCAAACGGGCAGTTCATGGACGTGCGGGTGTTGTCCCATCACGAGCCAGTGTTCTTGGATGGGTTGGGTGAGAAGCCGTTGTTTGCGTTCGTCGAGCAGTACAAAGATTTGTCACTCAAGCAAAGCATCAAAATCGGCACGGGGCAAAACAAGAGCGGTAAAGAAAACGGTGCTAATGTGTACATCGACGGCGTGTCCAAGGCGACCGCATCGGTGCGAATTTTGAACCAAACTTTGTTGGCCGCGTCTCTCAAAGTGGCGCGTGCCAAGCTGGGCTACAGCGAGGGCCGAGACCCAGATATGGTGGCCCAAATCAGGCCTGATGTGTTCAAGCCCATGGACTGGAAGGGCTTGCTAAAAGCGGGTTTGATTCGCAAAGCATCTTTCAAAAATAGCGACATTGAACGCGCGTTCAAAGACACCGCAGGCGAAGGGATCGATGCACAGTCGTTGCAAGCACCCGCTGACATATTCACAGATGTGTATGTCGCCCATTTGAGCGTGCCAACGGTGGGTAGAAACCTGTTGTCGCCCGACAAGTGGGCTTATTTGCAGCAACGGCTAGACCCTGGCGACCACGCCCTGCTCATCCTTGCCGAGGGTCGATACCCGCTGATGGGGGATGACTTTGTGCGTGGCACGGTGCCTGACCGTATCTCGCTCAACCAACAAAACCTGCCCCTCGAAATTCGTGATTTGGATTTAGATGCCGTGCTCAACGTGCCGCCTGAGTTGGCCGGTGCCCAATGGTTGGCCGTGCGTGTGATCGCCCCGGCTGGGCTAGACCCCGCCCAACCCTTGGATTACGCCCTGCACGTTACGCGTGCCAAAGGCATCGTCTACCCAGAGCTGGTACGCAAGAGCTTCGCCATCACCACGCAGCTGCCCGAAGACTATGTGGTGTTGGCCAGCGCAGACCAAAAATCATGGCACAGCATATGGATCGATCGCTGTTGGGAGTTGTTGGTGTTGGTGCTGGCATTGGGTGTCTTGGTGTGGGCCTTGCGCGAGCCCCCATGGCTGATGCTGCACGCCCATCGCATGGCGCGGTTCAGGGCCGCTTATCTGGTGTTCACGCTGCTCTTCATCGGGTGGTACGCGCAAGGGCAGTTGTCCATCGTCAACCTGACCGCTGTGGTGCAAGCCATCATCGCGGGACGAAGCTTGAGCTTCTTTATGTATGACCCGATGACCGTTCTCTTGTGGGCCTTTGCTGCGGGCACCTTCTTCGTGTGGGGGCGTGGCACGTTCTGTGGCTGGTTGTGCCCGTTTGGGGCCTTGCAAGAGCTGGTGAGTCTGCTGACAAGGCGCTTGGGTGCGGCGTGGATACGCGTGCCTCAGCGGTGGGATGACCGGCTCAAAAAATTGAAGTACGTGGTGCTGGCGGTGTTGCTGGTCAGCGCCAGTGTGTCCGTCACGTTGACCGACCGGTTGGTGGAGGTTGAGCCTTTCAAAACCAGCATCACGCTGAACTTTGTGCGTGCGTGGCCGTTCGTCGTGTGGGCATTCGCCTTGGTGCTGGTCAGTGCATTTGTCTACAAAGGCTATTGCCGCTACCTGTGCCCGCTGGGGGCAGGCATGGGCTTGCTGGGCAAGCTGCGCCGCTTCGATTGGATCGCCCGACGCAGCGAATGCGGACAACCCTGCCAGCGCTGCCGAAGTGATTGCGCCTACCAAGCCATCGACAAACAAGGTGCGGTCGACTACGACGAATGCTTCCAGTGCATGGACTGCGTGGTCATCTATGAGAGCGACACCTTGTGCGTGCCGCGCATCCTGTCGCAGCGCCAAGCACTTGGCGCGCGCGTCATCCCCATCGAAGAGGTTCGCTCATGAAACGCCGCGCATGGATACAAACCGCGTTGGGCTTGGGCCTCTTGGCGCAATGGCCCGCACATACCACCGCCCACGCCGCCGCGCGATTGCGCTGGCAAACCACCACCTTCACGGGGCTGGGCACAACTCTGTCGATCCGCGCAGCGCACACAGACGCCGCGACGTTGGACGCGGCCTTGGCAGATGCGCGTCACGTGGTGGCGCGCATTGAAGACCAGATGAGTTTATTTCGCCCGAGCAGCGCCATCAGCCAACTCAACCGCGACGGTGTGTTGCCCAACCCAGCACCCGAACTGCTGCGAATTTTGGAAACGAGCCAACGCATCTCTGCGCAAAGCCATGGCGCATTTGATGTCACGGTTCAACCCTTGTGGGCCTTGTACGCCCAAGCGCAAAAGCACGGGCGTTTGCCCACCGCCGCCGAGGTGCAGGCCGTGCGTCAGCAGGTGGGCTGGCAGCACCTGCAGGTCAGCGCGGCTCAGGTTGCGTTTGGCAAGCCAGCCATGGGCATCACCCTCAACGGCATTGCCCAAGGCTATGCCGCAGACCGTGTGCGCGAACGCTTGCAAAGTGCGGGCATCGCCCATGCACTGATCAATACAGGCGAATGGTCTTCACTGGGTCAGGCCGAGGGCCAGAGGGATTGGACGCTGGGCATTGCCAACCCGCACCACGCAGACCACGTCATGGCGCGGTTGCGCATGCAGGGCCTGTGCGTGGCCACCTCTGCGGATGACCAATGCACCTTCAGCGCCGATCGACGGCATCACCACATCTTGGACCCTGAAACGGGCGACTCACCCAGTGATGTATCCAGCGTCACGGTGGCGGCGAGGTCATGCACGCAAGCCGATGCCTTGACCAAAGTGTTGTTTGTCGGTGGCTATGCCCACGCCTTGCGTTTGGCTCGCGCATGGCGCGTGGCAGCGATCGTGGTTCACAAAGATGGGCGATGGCAAGCATCGCCTGCGTTGTCACATCACGTCACAGTCTGATCCGCGCGTGTTCCATTTTGAAACGCGTGCGATCCCATGAGTTGCGCTGAGACGGAACAGTGCTGTTGATTTCCGAGGGTTTTCCCTTTGGTTTTGTATGTGTTTCTACTTAGGCACGGGAGTTGCGGATGTCTTGGCTGTCGAGCACTTCGGCAGACAACCCTCAATAGCTCTCAATCACTGGAGATACATATGAAAAAGAAACTTCTCGCGGTCGCGGCCGCTATCGCCACACTCCCTGCTGCTTATGCGGTGGACCTCAAGGCCGGCAACTGGGACTTGAGCATTGGCGGTAACGCCAATGCGTTTTATACAGGAACCAGCTGTTCAGGTGACGCGGTTTCTGGTCTAGCGACGGGCAGTAGAGCCCTAGCATGTAATGGCAACTCAAAAAGTACCACGATCGGCAACGGTTTGTTGCCATCGCAGCTGAATTTTGGGGCAAAAACCAATGAAGGTGGCTATGACATCGCTGCCGTCTTTGGCGTCAGTGCTGCTATTGCGACTGGAAGTGCCATCGCGCAAAACAGTGTGGTGGATGTGCGAAATGCATATGTAACCGTTGGCAAAAGTGATATGGGCACTTTTAAAATGGGTCGCGATTACGGTCTGTTGGGGGCAAACGCTATTTTCAACGACATGACTTTATTGGGTGTTGGCGTTGCAACGCAAGCCACACAAAACGGTCGCGTATCTCTTGGGCACATTGGCGCCGGTTATGCATTCACAGGCATCTACGGACAGATGGTTTACTCCACGCCAAAATTCAGCAATGTAACGGTTGACGTTGGTTTGATGAACCCTGTAGCCCCAACACTGGCAGGCACGGCTACTGATGCTACGGCAGGTACTGGCGCTGCTGTGCAAGTGCGTGCGACTTACGATGCTGGTCAAGGCGTGAAAGTCTATGCTGCTAACAAGTCACAAGACTTCCTGTCAGCAACGAAACCTTACCGCATGAACGCTTCCGAAGTGGGTGCGATTGTTGGCTCAGGCCCATTTGGCCTGTTGGTGAATTACATGTCTGGAAATGGACTTGGTATCTTGGCCGATGGTGATCAGGGTGATGTCAAGTCAAGCCATACCTTTACCCAAGTGACCTATAAAGCGACGAGCAAGGTGAAGCTTGGTTTGGGCGTTGGTAAGAGTACCAACGACAAGGCTCCTACAGGCTTGCAATTGAAATCCAACGACAACACGACGGCTGCTATTTATTACAACTTAACACCTAGCTTCACGGTGGTGGGCGAGGTGGGTGCGACAAAGTCGAAAGGCTTTGATGGGAATCAAGCCAAGCAAAGCAACGTTTCGGTTGGCGGCGTTTTCTTCTTCTGATAGAGCGAGTTTTATAGGTATTCAAGGTTTTTCAATGGCCGACGGCAAAGGTGCCTCGGCCATTTTTTGTTCACGCTGTGACAGCGCAGTGTTCCAAAAAATAACACTGTCACACGTCAGAGATACAAAGACACTTTTTGCCTGAGGTAAACCCTAGTTTTGAAGGCGAAAAACGGGGGATTTACTGAGAAAACTTTAACGACTGTTTGGCATGTGTATTGCTAAATAAGAAGATGGACCCTGCGCACTTTCAAAGTGACAGGTCCTGCAAAGATCAAACGACGGATTCGTCGCTTGTCATTTTTTAACTTGATTGACACGGGAGACCGCTGTGAAAAGAAAACTTCTAAGCTTGCTCATCATCGCCGCTACGGCGCATGTATCAGCACAAGTAACCGACGGCATGATTGCCAAAGACGCAGCCGACACAGAGTCAGTTCTGAGCTGGGGCATGGGCACACAAGGCCAGCGCTACTCAACACTGAGCACCATCAACACCAAAAACGTGAGCAAGCTCACGCCCGCTTGGTCGATGTCTTTTGGCGGCGAAAAACAACGCGGTCAAGAGTCTCAGCCTTTGGTCTACAAAGGCAAGATGTTCGTGACGGCTTCTTACTCGCGCATTTTTGCGATCGATGTGAAGACCGGCGAGAAAATTTGGAAATACGAACACCGCTTGCCAGAAGGCATCATGCCTTGCTGTGACGTGGTGAACCGCGGTGCTGCTCTGTTTGGCAACCTGGTGATCTTCGGCACATTGGATGCACAACTGGTCGCCTTGGATCAAAACACCGGCAAAGTGGTGTGGCGCGAGAAGATTGACGAGTACGCTGCAGGCTATAGCTACACAGCTGCACCGTTGATCGCTGACGGCTTGTTGTTGACGGGCGTGTCGGGTGGTGAGTTCGGCGTGGTCGGTCGCGTGGAAGCGCGTGATCCTTTGACCGGCAAGATGGTTTGGTCACGTCCAACTGTTGAAGGCCACATGGGCTACAAAGACGGCAAAGAAAACGGCATCAGCGGCACAACCAACGCCACATGGCCAGGTGAGACATGGAAAACCGGTGGTGCTTCCACATGGTTGGGTGGCTCATACGATGCCACGACAGGTTTGGCTTACTTCGGCACAGGTAACCCTGGCCCATGGAACAGCCACGTGCGTAAGGGTGACAACTTGTATTCATCGTCCACCGTGGCGATTGATGTCAAGACAGGCAAGATTGCTTGGAGCTACCAAAACACGCCCAACGATGCTTGGGACTTTGACGGCGTCAACGAGTTCGTGACCTTTGACATGGATGGCAAGCGCGTCGGTGGTAAGGCTGACCGTAACGGCTTCTTCTACGTGAATGATGCCAAGACCGGTAAGCTCATCAACGCTTTCCCATTCGTGAAGAAAACCACTTGGGCTAGCAGCATTGATTTGAAGACAGGTCGCCCTGTGTTTGATCCAGCCAACCGCCCTGGTGATCCAACTGCCAGCGCTGATGGCAAAAAAGGTTCGTCCGTGTTTGCAGCACCAGGCTTCTTGGGTGGCAAGAACCAAATGCCAATGGCATACAGCCCCAAGTCTCAACTGTTCTACGTCCCGACCAACGAATGGGGCATGGACATTTGGAACGAGCCAATCAGCTACAAAAAAGGCGCTGCCTATCTGGGTGCTGGTTTCACAATGAGGCCTCTGTTTGAAGATCACATTGGCTCCTTGCGCGCCATCGATCCAAAGACAGGCAAAGTGGCTTGGGAAGTTAAAAACAACGCGCCTCTGTGGGGTGGTGTTTTGACAACCGCTGGCGACTTGGTGTTCTGGGGCACGCCTGAGGGTTACCTCAAGGCCGCCGATGCTAAGACAGGCAAAGTGTTGTGGCAGTTCCAAACCGGTTCTGGCGTGGTGGCTCCGCCCATCACTTGGAATGACGGTACTGACCAATACGTGAGTGTTGTCTCTGGTTGGGGTGGTGCGGTACCTCTGTGGGGCGGCGAAGTGGCCAAAAAGGTCAACTTCCTCGAACAAGGCGGTTCTGTTTGGACATTCAAGTTGCCTAAGTAATAGGTCTCTTATTTGAAGTCTAGAAGGGGTTTCTGATGGCGCAAGCCTTCAGGAGCCCCTTTTCAATCAAGGCGAAATATATGAAAAAAATTACACTCTTTTTGATGATGGCGTGGGCCTGTGGGCAAGCCTTGGCAGCACCCGCTTTGAGCCCAAAAGAAGCGGCGACGGCCACTGAGCTAGCTAAAAATAATGGCTGCTTGAGCTGCCATGCGTTGGATGAAAAAATCGTGGGCCCTGCCTATTCCAAAGTGGCAGCCAAGTACGGCGATGACAAAGATGCCGCGGTCTCATTGGCCCAGTCGATCCGCAACGGGTCACAAGGCAAATGGGGTCGTATTCCGATGCCCTCACATGGCAACATGAGCAACGAAGACATTCTTCTGTTGGCGCGTTGGGTGATGTCGACGCACAAATAAAAAGTGATGCGACAAATCTTCACAGGTTTTCGCGTCGCGTTCGGCAGCGCAAAATTATTCGTCTGCTGTCGTGGCGCTGCACTCGCTTGAAGAGCCTAAAAAATAAGCGCTGTTTCAAAATGGAACAGTTAATGCGCGGCGAGACATGCGGGTGTGACAGAACGAATCGGTTCCGATTTTTTATTTGCCTTGAATGACCAAAATGCGCGGTGATAGGGCTGGTACAGGATTTGCTGTGTAAAAGCACCCAATCGGGAATTCCTTGATCGTTTAAAAAATGGAGTAGACATGATTTACGCAAACCCAGGCGCAGCTGGCGCTAAAGTTCAATACAAAGCGCATTACGACAACTTTATCGGTGGCAAATTTGTTCCACCGGTGAAGGGCCAATACTTTGATGTGATCACACCTATCACTGGCAAGGTCTACACCAAGGCTGCACGCTCCGGTGCAGAAGACGTTGAGTTGGCATTGGATGCCGCTCACGCAGCAGCAGATGCTTGGGGCAAGACATCGCCCACAGAGCGTTCGAACATCTTGTTGAAAATCGCTGACCGCATCGAAGCCAACCTCGAAATGTTGGCCTACGCTGAAACCGTGGACAACGGCAAAGCGATTCGCGAAACACTCAATGCCGATATTCCGTTGACTGTCGACCATTTCCGTTACTTCGCCGGTTGCTTGCGTGCGCAAGAAGGTGCGTTGTCTGACATTGACGAAAACACCGTGGCGTATCACTACCATGAGCCATTGGGCGTGGTCGGTCAAATCATCCCTTGGAACTTCCCGATTCTGATGGCTGCTTGGAAATTGGCTCCCGCCATTGGCGCTGGTAACTGTGTGGTGCTCAAGCCCGCAGAGTCGACCCCTATCTCCATCTTGGTGTTGGCTGAGTTGATTGCTGACTTGTTGCCACCAGGCGTGCTCAACATTGTGAACGGCTATGGCCGTGAAGCTGGCATGCCTTTGGCAACCAGCACACGCATTGCCAAGATCGCGTTCACCGGTTCAACCACGACAGGCCGTGTGATTGCACAAGCCGCTGCTAACAACCTGATTCCCGCCACGTTGGAGTTAGGTGGCAAGTCCCCCAACATCTTCTTTGCTGACGTGATGGACAAAGACGATGGTTTCCTCGACAAAGCCATCGAAGGCATGGTGCTGTTCGCCTTCAACCAAGGCGAGGTGTGCACGTGCCCATCGCGTGCTTTGATTCAAGAAAGCATCTACGACAAGTTCATGGAACGCGTGCTCAAGCGCGTCGCTGCGATCAAGCACATGAACCCGCTCGACACCGACAGCATGATGGGTGCGCAAGCGTCCAAAGAGCAATTGACCAAGATCTTGTCTTACCTCGATCTGGGCAAACAAGAAGGTGCTGAGTTGTTGGCCGGTGGTGCACAAGCCCATTTGGGTGGCGACCTCGAAGGCGGCTACTACGTGCAGCCCACTTTGTTCAAGGGCCACAACAAAATGCGCATCTTCCAAGAAGAGATCTTTGGCCCCGTGTTGGCTGTGACTACCTTCAAAGATGAAGCGGAAGCTTTGGAAATCGCCAACGACACGCTGTACGGCTTGGGTGCTGGTGTGTGGAGCCGCAATGGCAATGTGGCCTACCGCATGGGCCGTGCGATCAAGGCTGGCCGTGTGTGGACCAACTGCTACCACGCCTACCCTGCACATGCCGCCTTCGGTGGCTACAAAGAATCAGGCATTGGCCGTGAGACGCACAAGGTCATGCTGGACCATTACCAACAAACGAAAAACTTGTTGGTCAGCTACAGCGAAAGCAAGCTGGGCTTCTTCTAATTTCATGAGGTGACTCTCTGGGTTGCGCGTGGTGAGTAATTGCCACGCGCTTTTTTATTGGAGCTCGAGATGATTGAAAAAGTAGTGGCGACCCCTGCGGCGCTTGAGTTGGTCGAGTATTTGAAGCAAAAGCATGGCACTTTGATGTTTCATCAGTCGGGTGGTTGTTGTGACAACAGTGCCGCCAATTGCTACCTGCCTGGTGAAATCACCATGGGAGCTGGCGATGTTTTTTTAGGGGAAATCGCAGGATGCGAGTTCTATATCGGGCGCAATCAGTACAAGTCTTGGCGACACACGCAGCTGATCATTGATGTGATTGAAGGGACCGGCGGCACGTTCTCTTTGGAAGGGCCAGAGGGCAAGGCCTTCCACACGCGCTCACGCGTTTTCACACAAGCCGAGTTAGATTGGCTTGACGCAGATGAGGCGGCACAAGCTTTGAAGAAGGACTAAGCTGCGATCAGTTTTAGCCAGCGTCTGCGGCGTCTCGTAGCAGGTGTTTTTTACGGTAGATGGTGTTTCTGGAGACGCCTAAGAGCTTGGCGGCGGCAGACACGTTGCCGTTGCATGTGCGCAGAGCTTGGGAGATGGCGTCAATGGCGACGTTCTCGAGGCTTAAACCTTCGCCCGTGCGCAATGGGAGTGGTGCGCTGGCGTGTGCAAAGGTTGGCGCAAATGCTGAAACCATCGGTTGTGCAAACTCTTGGGCGGGCATGCTGTGCTGGATCTCGGCCAGAAAGTCATCTGGTAAATGGATGAGTTGAATTTCGCCAGCACTGTCGGCCATGACAACCGCTGTGCGCAACAGGTTGTAGAGTTGCCTAAAGTTGCCCGGCCACGCATAGCGGTGGAACACGGCCATGACCTCTTGTGAGATATCAATTTGGCTTTCTGCAGGGCAGACGCTGGTGAGGATTTTCTTGGCAACCAGCTCTAAGTCTTTGCGTTCGCGCAAGGCCGGTAGCTTCACCACCAAGCCGTTGAGGCGGTAGTACAAGTCCTCACGGAAGCTGCCATTGGCAATCATTTCTTTGAGATTTTTGTTGGTCGCGCAGATGATGGCCACGTCGACATCGACCTCACGTCCAGAGCCAAGCGGGTTGACTTTGCGTTCTTGCAAGACGCGCAGCAATCGCGCTTGAAGATGCAGGGGCATGTCGCCAATCTCATCTAAGAAAAGCGTGCCTTCATTGGCAAACAAAATCTTGCCGGTAGAGCCTTTGCGCTTGGCTCCGGTGAAGGCGCCTTCTTCGTAGCCGAACAGTTCAGATTCAATGAGGTTTTCAGGGATTGAGGCGCAATTAACAGAGACGAAGTTTTTCTGACTGCGTGTCGAGTCGTTGTGTATGGCTTGAGCAAGGAGGTCTTTGCCAGTGCCCGTTTCGCCCAAGATCATGATGGGGATGTCGCGGCCTTGAATGATCCGTAGCTTTTGGACTACGGAAGAAACTTGTGGGTCCCCTGTGTCCAAGTATCTCAGGCTCGACAGCAGCAGGTGGTCGTCTTTCCTACGTTTGTAGGGTGCGGACGGTGCGGTGCTTTTGATGGGTAGGGCTTGTGTGAAACCGGTGGGGTTTGCAAACTTCAGCTCGCTTTTGCAGCACACACTCACGCCGTCATGCAGGCACAAGCGGAAGTAGTTGCCATTGGCAGATCGGGCGTGATCAAAAAACTGCGAGATTCCGATGCCGAATAAAGAGGAGAAGGTGTGCGCGCGCAACGCATTGATAGACATGCCAAATTGGAACTGCGCACTGCGATTGGCGGACATGAATCGGCCATCGGTGGTGAACACGGCGATGCCTTCGACGATGGTGCCAATGAATTCGGGTCTGGCATGGAAGTGGATGCGAATCTCAGTCGGGAACACATCCGCGAACATGTGGTTCTCAATCATTTGCGCGGACATCCGCGCCAGTGCCATCGTGTGCTGGTGATAGCTACGGTAATCACCCGTGACGTCCAGCGCGCCAATCACATCGCCATGCGGGTCCAAGATGGGGGTGCATGAGCAAGTTAAAAATTGGTTGGCCTGCAAGTAGTGCTGAGTTCCATGCACCACAGTGGGTTGGCCTTCTGCCAGCGCAGTTCCAATCGCGTTTGTCCCTTTGTTTTTTTCAGACCAATCAACCCCAGGAGCCAATGCAATGCGTGAAGCTTTTTCTAAAAAATCTATGTCTCCCATGGAGTGAAGGATCGTGCCCGTTCGCGTCGTCAAAAGCACCATGCTGTGCGTGTTGGCAATTTGATCGAACAGCGTTTCCATGACGGGTGCTGCATGCTGAAACAAAAAATGGTTTTCTTCGAGCAATGCCTTCACAGCTGGCGTTGAGGTGCCGCTGTAGTCTGGCTTATGTTGCGCAGTGATTCCAAAGAGCCGTGAACGCTCTTGAGATAAGGCAATGACGGCTGATTGCTCGGGACTGTTGTAGGCAGCGACCGGAGTAAAAGCATTCATGCTGCCGCGGGAAGGTAATGGTTTTAAGGGTGCCATACAAACACTTTTTTTTATAATCTTTTTAATTTTCAGATTCACATTTTCGTGGTTTATGAGTCACTTTGGTGATACTCGTTTCCCCTATGTATGCTCAAAAAAAACTGTTCCAAATTGGTACAGTTTTAAAGGAGAAACGATGGCTTGTAATTTGCTTCACAGTTGGATCATTCGATCAATTCTGAACACAGGGGTTATGCAAGTCATGTCATTCGTCGCTACACAAACTATTCGCCAATTTGCTGGCGCACTTCTCGCATTGGCCTTGGCTTGCAGCATGCAGCAGAGTTTTGCTCATGGCGATGTTGTTCCGCAGTCAGTGGATACCTCTACATTGAAGCAGCTGGGGGGCAAGTGGTTGGAATCCAATCCCTACTCAACGGGTGCAGAACACAATGAAGCGTTGCGAATTGGTACATCTGCCTATAACCAAAACTGCGCACGCTGCCACGGGCTTGAAGCCATCTCGGGCGGCATATCGCCAGACTTGCGCAAGATCGACAATGATTGCGCAGAGCTTGCCGATACGGCTAAAAAGAATGCCTGCTATCAAGAAATCAACGAATACTTTGTAGCCACTGTGCGTCGTGGCCGCTCACGTGACGGCCGTGTCTACATGCCGCCGTTTGAAGGCACCTTGTCTCAAGAGGCAATTTGGACGATCAAGACCTATCTTGAAACACGCCGTGAGCGTTAAGGAGCACATTTTGAAATCGTCTTCTATGAGCGTTTGCTCGGTTGTGTCGCGTCGCAAAATTCTTGCGGCAATTCCCTTGTTGCTGGGCGCCCACGGACTTGTGTCTGCGCAAGATCCGAGCGCGATGGAAAAAATAAAAACTCGAGGTGTGCTCAAAGTCGCGATCTATAAAGACAACGCACCTTATTCAGATGGCCCGACTGCAGACATTCAAGGCTTGGATGTTTCCTTGGCCAAGGCTTTGGCTGCCAAGCTGAATCTTCAACTGGCGTTGCTGCCATTTGATGCGGGTGAGAACATGAACGATGATCTGCGCAACATGGTTTGGAAAGGTCATTACCTAGGATACGGGCCTGCAGACATGATGATCCATGTCCCCGTTGATCGTTACTTAATGAACGAGAACAAACAGGTGTTAATTTTTGGGGCCTATGTGCGCGAGCATTTGGTGGTGTTGCATAACAAATCCAAAATCGCCAACGTTGACAACCCTGAGGACTTGACCGGCAAAACCATTGCCGTAGAAAAAGGCAGTGGTGCTGCAAGCGCCATGATGGGCTATCGCGGGGGGTTGCTACGCGAGAAGGTGTCTATTTTCAAAGACGGCACGGATGCCGCAAGTGCGGTGTTGTCCGGACAGGCACAGGCCGCGTATGTCAGCCGTGCGCAGGCAGAGGCCGCCATCCATGCGAGCACCATCAAGGGCGATTGGGCTTTGTCCACGATGCCTTTGCCTGGTGTGATGCCCGCAGGCTGGCCTTTGGGCATGGCCGTCAAGGCTGATAACCGAGAGTTGGCGACGGCACTGGATGATGCTTTGGCGGCTTTGCGCCAGAGTGGTGAGTTGTTGAAGATCTTTCAATCACACGGATTGACGTTGTCTGCGCCGTGAGGTTGTTGCGGTCACCGACTTCATATTTTTTTGTAGATTCACGCCTTGACCAAATGCGTCAGTCGTGTGACTTGAGTTGTGCCCATGGAAAATAAAAAATTACTCACCATCGGTGTTCCCGCCGAAACCACGACGGGTGAGACCCGCGTGGCCGTCACGCCCGATACGGCTAAAAAGCTAATGTCGCAAGGCCATACCGTGCGCGTGCAAGCGGGGGCAGGTGTTCGAGCCAGCGTCCCCGATGCTGCGTAT
>CAIODK010000137.1 GCA_903856995.1 uncultured Burkholderiales bacterium | reverse complement strand
TGGAAGACCCGTTTGGTGCGGGCTTCTGCCTCATCTTTGTGGGGTTGTTCTTCGCAGGCAAGCTCTACCGAATGACGTTACTCACCATCAGCGACTACTTCCGTGAGCGCTATGGCCGCGTGGTCGAGGTGGCCTGTTCGCTCATCATCATGGTCAGCTACCTCGGCTGGGTCTCGGCGCAGGTCACGGCCTTGGGGCTCGTGTTCAACCTCTTGTCCGATGGTGTGGTCAGCATGGAGCTGGGCATGGTCATTGGCGTGGTGTCCATCTTGGCCTACACCTTGTTTGGTGGCATGTGGTCGGTGGCCATCACCGACTTCATTCAAATGATCATCTTGGTCATCGGCCTGTCCACCTTGGCCGTGTTTGCCGCAGGGCAGGCGGGTGGTGCAGACAAAGTGCTGGCGCTCGCCATCAGTCAAGACATGTTCAAGTTCTGGCCTGAGCCCAACACCAAAGACGTGTTGTTCTTCTTTGCCTCGGCCATCACCATCATGCTGGGTTCCATTCCGCAGCAAGATGTGTTTCAACGCGTCATGTCGGCCAACAGCATCAAGGCCGCCACGCATGGCCCTGTGATCGGCGGAATTTGCTACATCTTGTTTGCGTTTGTGCCCATGTTCTTGGTGGTCAGTGCCATGATCATCATGCCCGACGAAGCCGCTGCGCTGATGGCCGATGATCCACAAAAAGTGCTGCCCACCTTGGTGATGCGGCACATGCCATTTGTCATGCAAGTCTTGTTCTTTGGTGCGTTGCTGTCGGCTATTAAGTCGTGCGCCTCGGCCACCTTGCTCGCGCCCAGCGTGACGTTCACCGAAAACATTTGGCGTCAATTCCACCCTCACCAAAGCGACAAGCAAGAGTTGCTTGCCATGCGCGTGACCGTGCTGGTGTTCAGCATGCTGGTGTTGGGCTACGCCATTCGCATGCAGGGGACCTCGATTTACGAGATGGTCTCTGGCGCCTACCAAGTGCCCTTGGTAGGCGCCTTTGTGCCGCTCACCTTTGGTTTGTACTGGAAACGCGCCACCACTCAAGGCGCGATCTTTGCCTTGGTGCTGGGCCTGCTGACCTGGGGCTGGTTCTTGGCCACCCCTGCTGGGGATGAGTTCCCAGCCCAGTTGGCCGGTGTTTTAGCCAGTTTGACGGGCATGGTGCTCGGTTCGTTGGGGCGGCAAGCCATCCACAACGTCCACAGCAGTCACCACAAGCTGGTGGGCGTGCCAGCCCCTTAAAACACAGGGCGCACGCCTATAATTCAGGGTTTTACCGAACCCTCCTAGCCATGCCCATTTATGCCTACAAATGCGGGTCCTGCGGCCATGCCAAGGACGTCTTGCAAAAAATTGCCGACGCCCCGCTGACCGACTGCCCAGCCTGCGGTAAACCCACGTTTTCCAAACAACTCACAGCGGCGGGCTTTCAGCTCAAAGGCTCGGGTTGGTACGCCACCGACTTCAAAGGCAGCTCGGGTGCTACCTCGGCCCCGGCTGCCGCGCCTGCTGGCGCCGACACGCCTGCTGCGGCCCCCGCAGCTAGCACTGAAAGTGCAGCTGCTCCCACGCCCTCCGCTGCTGGCGGTTGCGCCACGGGTTGTGCTTGCCACTGATTTTTAAACACCCTTAGGTCATTCATGCCGATTAAAAAATACCTGCTCGCCGGCCTCTTGGTTTGGACGCCGCTGGCCATCACGGTCTGGGTGCTGAACTGGCTCGTCGGGATCATGGACGGCATCTTCATCGACACCCTCTCCAAGTTCCGCCCTTTGGTGTCGCAAAGCACCGTCACCGCCTTGCGTGACATGACCGGCCTAGGTGTGATCCTGGTGTTGTTGGTCTTGTTGATCACGGGTGCCTTGGCCTCCAACGTGCTGGGTAAATGGATGGTGCGCCAATGGGATAAGTTGTTTACCAACATCCCCATCGTCAAATCCATTTACGCCAGTGTCAAAAAGGTATCTGACACCCTTTTTTCCAGCAGCGGCAATGCGTTTCGCCAAGCCTTGTTGGTTCAATACCCGCACGCAGGCATGTGGACCATCGCGTTTCAAACGGGTACCCCCGTTGGTGAGGTCGCCAGCAAGTTGCAAGGTGAGTACCTCAGCGTCTATGTGCCCACGACCCCTAACCCGACCAGCGGATTTTTCTTGC
>CAIODK010000136.1 GCA_903856995.1 uncultured Burkholderiales bacterium | reverse complement strand
GTGCTGTGTGATGCCGATGGCCAACGCAATCAGCTCTTTGTTTTTAGCGCTGATAGTGCCTTCGGCCATTGACGCTTTGGCCAATTGACCAAAGCCTTGCATGGCTTCGGATTGCGATTTTCGAAATGGCGTCAAGCACTCGTTGATGCCTTGCATCAAGTTGGCGTGGTCAAACGTGCTCATGGTGTGTACCCTTTCAAAATTACTTCAATTGCTGACCGGCGCTGTCAAATACTTCCACCGTGATGGGAATGCCTTGACGCACACTTTGCGTGACCGTACAAAACTCTTCAAACTGATCCAGCACATGCGTTACGTGCTCTAACGTGGACGCCAACACACCCACATGGAGTTGAGCCTTCAAGCTCAACACACGCATGCGGTTCTCGACATTACGGCCAACTTCTGCGGTGACCACGCACTGAATGGGTTCCGGCGTTTGCTTGAACTTGCGAAAAGCAAAAAGCAGAGAGTCAGATAAACAGTTACCCACTGCCGCACACAGCAATTGCACAGGCGATGGGCCTAGGCCCGTACCCAAAGGTGCGGGTTCATCGCCTGTCAAAACAGGGACATCACCGCCGAATGCTATGTCGAAGCGATAGTCCTGGCGTTGAGATAGCGCAACGCGAATGAGTTTTTCAGTCATGTGGTTCTCCTATTCAAATGAAGGTGGCATCGGTTTAAAAACGTCATGGCCAGCGGCCAACCACGCATCCACGCCGCCCGCGATGGACTTGACGTGGGTGTAACCCATCTGCGCCAAAGATTGCGCGCACAAAGCGGCACGCCCACTGGTTTTGCAATACAGCACGATGTTCAAGTCACGCGCTTGCAACTTTGGGTTGCTCGCCATCTTGAACTCCAACACCCCACGTGACATGTGCACAGCACCGGGTAGATGGCCGGACGAATATTCGTCGGCTTCGCGCACATCAATCAGCACATCACAGGTAGCTATGGCTGCTGCGGCTTGGTCGATGGGTATTTCTTCCACGCTCTGCTTTGCGGCAACGACTAAATCATGGGCGGTTTTCATGCGAATTTCCTTGTCGCGATGGGGCGTTTTTTGAGGGCCGTAGCCAAAGGCCAGGCTTGTTCCAAATGTTGCTGGGTGATGCGGTCGCATACCAAATCGCACAAGGCGTAAATGGTCGGGTCTGAGATTTGGTAATACACACTGGTGCCGCGGCTTTCGCGCCTCACAAAGCCTTGCTGCAACAACACCGCCAAGTGGCGCGACATATTGGCGGCCGTGTAGCCACATGCCTCAGCCAGCTCGCCCACGTTGTGTTCTTCTTGGCGCAGCAAATTCAAAATCCGCAAACGTGTCGGCTCAGCCAGTGCCTGAAAGTAGCTAGCCACACGGTCGATGGCTTGGTCTGGAAGTTGGGTCATGCTTGACATTGTAAAACTAATTAAGCTATTGATTATTTAATTGTTTAGTTAAATAATGGAGTAATTATTTATAGAATGTGCGCTATGACAGATTCCACACTCCGCATCTCTGGCCGTTTGGCCCGCATGTTCCAAACTTCACAAATCACGCCTTTGTTGGCGTTGGTGTGTTTCCTGCTCGGCGTCTTCGCCGTCATGGTGACGCCGCGTGAGGAGGAACCTCAAATCAACGTCACCATGGCCAACGTGCTCATCCCCTTCCCGGGTGCTGCGGTTAAAGACGTGGAGCAAATGGTGTCGATCCCCGCAGAGCAAGTGCTGTCGCAAATTGCAGGCGTGGAGCACGTGATGTCGGTGTCGCAACCTGGTATGTCCATCATCACCGTGCAATACAAAGTGGGCGTGCCTCGCACCGAAGCACTGGTGCGGTTGTATGACACCGTCAACTCACACGCCGATTGGCTACCCAAGGGCTTGGGCGTGCTGCAACCGCTGATCAAACCCAAAGGCATTGATGATGTGCCGATTTTGTCGCTCACCTTGCATGGCAAGGACACCGACCTGAGTGCGTTTGAGTTGGAGCGCATCGCGCAAAACATCGAGGTGGACTTGAAGCGCGTCAAAGGCACACGCGAAGTGACCACGGTGGGCGGCCCATCGCGTGCGATTCAAATCGATATCAACCCCGCACGCATGCAAGCCGCTGGCATCACAGTGCCTGAGCTGCGCACGGCGTTGCAAGCCGCGCACCTAGGCGCACCTGTGGGTGATTTGCTGGTGGGCCAACAAGCCATCGCCATTGAATCTGGCCCCTTCTTGAGCAGTGCCAAAGACGTGGGCAACTTGGTGGTGGGGGTACGCGCAGGCAACCCCATCCACGTGCATGACATTGCGCAAGTCCGTGATGGTGGCGCACAGGCCAATACCGCTGTGTGGCATGGCGTGGCGGGTGCCAAGCAAGCGGAACGGACCGCGGTGACCATGGCCATCACCAAAAAACCGGGCGCGAACGCCATCGACGTAGCCGACGCTGTGCTGGCCCAAGTGGACTCACTGAAGCAAAGCAAGATTCCAGACAACGTGGAAGTCACCACCACGCGAAACTACGGCGAGACGGCCAACGACAAGGCAAAAAAGTTGATCCAAAAACTGCTGTTCGCCACCGCGTCCGTGGTGGCCTTGGTGTTCATCGCGTTAGGACGGCGTGAAGCCGCCATCGTTGGCACCGCTGTGATCTTGACCTTGACCGTCACCTTGTTTGCTTCGTGGGCTTGGGGCTTCACGCTCAACCGTGTGTCGCTGTTCGCCCTGATCTTTTCCATCGGCATCTTGGTGGACGACGCCATCGTGGTGGTGGAAAACATCCACCGCCACCAAGCTTTGTACCCCCACCAAACACTCACACAAATCATCCCCGGGGCAGTCGACGAGGTGGGTGCGCCCACCATCTTGGCAACCTTCACGGTGATCGCAGCCTTGCTGCCCATGGCTTTTGTGTCGGGCTTGATGGGCCCTTACATGAGCCCCATCCCCATCAACGCCAGCATGGGCATGTTGCTGTCGCTGGCTGTGGCTTTTATCGTCACGCCTTGGTTGGCTCGTATTTGGATGAGATCGGGCCATGCCCAGTCACATGCCGAAGTGAGTCCTTTTAAAAAGTGGTTGCATCGTTTTTTTCATGGTGTGTTCACCCCGTTCTTGAACGATTCAACCGGCTCTCGCAACCGATGGGCCTTGGGTGCCGGCGTGTTGGGTGCCATCGTGCTGTCGGTGACCTTGCCCGTGGCGGGCTGGGTGGCATTGAAGATGCTGCCGTTTGACAACAAATCTGAATTCCAAATCGTGGTCGACATGCCTGCAGGCACCCGCGTGGAAGAAACCGAAAAAGTGTTGCGCGCTTTAGGCGCGCACTTGTCCACCGTGCCCGAGGTCACTCACTACCAAGCCTACGCAGGCCTGAGCGCCCCGATCAACTTCAACGGCTTGGTGCGCCAATACTATTTGCGCAGCGGGGGCAATGTGGGTGACATCCAAGTCAACCTGCAAGACAAGCATTTGCGCAAAGCGCAAAGTCACATCATCGCCATGCGCGAGCGCCCTGCCCTGCAAGCCATTGGCAAGACCTTCAACGCGAACGTGAAGGTGATTGAAGTCCCGCCCGGCCCACCTGTGTTGGCCCCCATCGTGGCCGAGGTGTATGGCCCGACAGACGAGGGTCGCATCCAAGTGGCCAAGTCGGTGCGCGCCATGTTCAGCCAACAACATGGCGTAGTCGATGTGGACGACAGCACCATCAGCGCAGCGCCGCGTCAGGTGCTGCTCATCAACCGCCAAAAGGCGGCCCAAATGGGCGTCTCTCAACAAGCCATCGTTAGCACGTTGCGTGCAGCGTTGGCGGGTGAGTCCACCGTCTATGCACATGACCAAAACAAATACGCAGCGGCCATCGTCATCCGTTTACCCAAAGGTGAACAAACCTCCTTGGACCACCTCTTGAGCCTCGGCGTGCGTAACTCGCAACGTGAGGTCGTGCCGATCCGCCAACTCATCACCCTCAGCGACACGCTGCGCGAACAACCGATTTATCACAAAGACTTGCTACCCGTCATCTACGTGGTGGGCGACATGGCAGGCCAAGTAGACAGCCCGTTGTACGGCATGTTTGGCATGCGCAGTGGGTTGCAGAACATCACGACGCCCAACGGCAAACCTGTGGACGAGTACTTCATCCAACCACCCGCAGACCCTTACCAACACTACGCGGTCAAATGGGACGGTGAATGGCAAATGACGTACGAGACATTCCGCGACATGGGCGCCGCGTATGCCGTGGGCTTGGTGCTCATCTATTTGTTGGTGGTGGCGCAGTTTGGCTCCTACCTGGTGCCGCTCATCATCATGGCGCCGATTCCCCTCACCATCATTGGTGTGATGCCGGGCCACGCTTTGCTGGGTGCGCCCTACACCGCCACCTCCATGATCGGCATGATTGCCTTGGCAGGCATCATCGTGCGCAACTCGATTTTGTTGGTCGACTTCATCCGCTTGCAGGTCTCACAAGGCATCGCGTTGAAAGAGGCTGTTGTGGCCTCGGCCATCACCCGCGCACAACCGATTGTGTTGACCGGCATGGCCGCCATGATGGGCGCCTTCTTCATCTTGGATGACCCGATCTTCAATGGCTTGGCCATCTCGCTGATCTTTGGTATTTTTGTTTCAACCGTCCTCACCTTGGTGGTGATCCCGCTGCTCTATTACATGGCTTTCAAGAACAAGCCCGCCTCACACATTTCTGGAGAACACGCATGAAACGCTTGCCACTCATTGCCGCCTTGACCCTTGCCGGCATCAGCTCCGCCACCTATGCCGCCGACTTGATGAACGCATGGCAAGCCGCACTGACCCGCGACCCAGAAATAGCCGCCGCACGTGCCTTGCATGAGCAAGCCGCCTTTCGCCAAGATCAAGCCAAAGCGTTGTGGGCCCCTACCGTATCTGCCGGTGGTGCAGTGGGCTTAGGTGGTGCGGACAGTCGCATCAAAGGTGCTGAAGTTCCGGGCATGATGAGCGACATGACGTTCAAAACGAATGTGAACGCAGGCGCTTTGGCGCGTGCCAGCATCGGCGCGCAAAAAGCTTGGATCAGCCCCGAGCGAGAAGCGCAAAGCAAGCAGCTAGAACTGTCCGCCCAAGTTGCCCAAGCGCAATGGCAACTGGCACAACAAGCCCTCATCATGCGCACCGCACAACGCTACTTTGACGTGGTGGGTGCAGAGCTCACACTCAATGTGTTGCAACGCCAACAAAAGGCCGTGCAACAAGCCGCGGTCGAAATCAACAAACGCCAATCGGTGGGGGATGCCAGTGTGATGGACGTGCAAGAGGCCAACGCCCGCGCATCTGAAATTCGCGCCCACGTGCTCACCCAAGAAAACAACTTGGCCATGAAGAAGGTGGCCTACCGCCAACTGATGGGCCAAGAGCCCACGCAGCTGTTGACCCCTGCCAATGTCAACCTCGCTCCTAGCAATTTGGCAGACGCCAATACCTGGGTGCAACGCGCCAAGCAGCAGTCGCCCAGCCTACAGATGATGAGTTTGCAACAAGCCATACAAGGCCAAGAAGCCAAGCGTGTGAAAGCCGGCAACGCCATGACGGTGGATTGGGTCGCGCAAGCGCAAATGGACCGTTTGTCGGGCCAAGGCATGTATGGCTCGGCCAGCAACCAAATGGCGCAATACATGGTGGGCCTCCAGCTCAACATGCCGCTCAGCACGGGCGGCATGGTGGAAGCGCGTGAGCGTGAAGCCTTGAAGCAAGTTGAAAAACTTCGCTACGACCAAGAAACCGCCGAGCTGCAAATAGAGCAAAACGTGCGCGATGCATGGCAAAGCCTCAGCACGGCAGCCGCTCGCTTGCAAGCCTTGGCGCAATCTGAGAAAGCTAGCAAAGCACGCTTAAGTGCCACACGCCAAGCCCACCGCACAGGCGCACGCACCACCAACGAGTGGCTGGGTGCTGAGCATGATGCAGCTCAGTCTGAACTGGCAGTGATGCAGCTGCGCATTCAAACCACGATGGACCAACTGCGCTTGTCTGCTGCCAGCGGTGAACTGGGCGAGGCTCAGTTGCGCCAAGTGAATGCGTTGTTGAAATAAACCACGTCTGTGCGTCGCCTACTCACAGTCATCTTCTACGCCCTGCTGCTGGCCGCACCCGCGTGGGCCAGTACTTGCGCCGAAGACATCGCCGCCGTCGACAAAGCGCTGCGCAACCAATACGGGGAAGACCGCAAATGGTGGCAAATCATTGCCTGTCCCATCGTCATGGACGGCCAGCTGCGCAAAGACGCGGTGGTGAATGTGGAACAAATCAAAGAGATCAGCTACTTTCGCAACATCGCCTACATGCAGAACGCGCGCGGAGACGACAAGATGTGCAAGGAATCTTTGGTGAAGCCCAAACGCATGCTGCGCGTTTGGTAATTTGGCAGTCCACAGCAGGGAAATCCCTTGACAGGTGCGCTACTCAAGATTGCTAGAATTTATACATAAGCAACTACCGAATTATTAATTTCAGAGGACAGACACATGAAAAAATTGACCGCCATCGCCCTCATCGCATTTGCATCAACGGGTGCTTGGGCCAACGCTGACTTGGCTAAAAAGAACAACTGTTTGTCTTGCCATGCAGCCGACAAAAAAATTGTCGGCCCAGCCTACCAAGATGTCGCCAAAAAATACGCAGGCCAAGCCGATGCCGAGGGCACATTGGCTAAATCCATCAAAGCTGGCGGCAGCGGCAAATGGGGCCCTATCCCAATGCCCGCTCAACCACAGTTGAGCGATGCCGACGCCAAAGCCTTGGCTGCATGGGTTTTGGCAGGCGCTAAGTAATACGACTGGTACTCGTACCTTGATGAGCTTCCCTTAGAGATTTCTTAGGGAAGCTCTTTTTTTAAGCATTCACGCATAGAAAGACAACAATGAAATTGAACCTCACGCACTTGATCGCGGCCCTGGGCTTGGCTGCCCTCAGCGTCAACACCGTGGCCGCTGATCCAGAATACTTGCGCATCATTGGCACTGACACCAAGTTTGTGGTGAAAAACGCCAAAGGTGAAGAGCGCGAAATCAAGCGCGTCATGACACCCTGCGCCAAAAACAAAGGCTGGCTACAACCCATGGTGCCCGTGGCCGGCGTGACCCCTGTGGGCGAGATTGAAATGCTCAACGCCATGAACGATCGCGATGCCATCTTGGTCGACATGCGTGAACCCGAAGACCGCGCCGCAGGCACCATCCCCGGCTCACACCACATCGTCTACACGGAAGTGTCGGCACGCATGGACGAACTGGGCTGTAAGAAGACTGCCAAGGGCTGGGACTGCGCTGGTGCCAAGAAAGTGTTTGCCTTTTGCAATGGCCCCGTGTGCCCACAAAGCCCCACAGCCATTCTGGCTATGACGCGTGACGGGTTCCCCTCTAGCAAAATTTATTACTATCGCGGCGGTATGTTGGACTGGGCCGCATTGGGCTTCCCCGTCCTCAAAGGCGATTTCTAAAAGGACGTTTCATGCACACCAACTGGATCCAAGACACACAGGCTTTGCTCAACAGCAAAGACGAGTCAGCCCCCACACGCCGCCTCGCTTTGCAAACGGCATTGGGCTTAGGCTACGCTGCTGCGGCCATGCCGTTGATCGCGCAAACCGCCATTCAAACCTCGGGCGAAGGCCTGATCGAAGGCGAAGTGACGATTGACGTCAACGGCTTCAAGATGCCAGCCTACCGCTCAGCCCCCAAAGGTAAAAACGATTTGCCTGTGGTCTTGGTGATCTCTGAAATCTTTGGTGTGCATGAATACATTGCAGACGTCACACGGCGTTTTGCCAAAGCCGGCTACTTGGCGATTGCGCCTGAGTTGTTTGTCCGCCAGGGCGACCCCAGCATGTATGGCGAAATTGCCAAGCTGCAAACCGAAATCATCTCCAAAGTGCCAGACGCGCAAGTGATGGCTGATTTGGATGCCGCCCTGAAGTGGGCCGGCAAAAACGGTGGCAATGCCAACCGCGCGGCTATCACTGGCTTTTGTTGGGGTGGACGCATCACATGGCTGTATGCCGAGCACAACCCAAAGATCAAAGCAGGCGTAGCTTGGTATGGCCGCATGGAAGGCCAAACCAATGCCAACAACCCGAGACATGCCGTTGACTTGGCTGCTTCTTTGAAAGCCCCCGTACTCGGGTTGTACGGCAGCGCCGACACAGGCATTCCCGTGACATCTATCAACAACATGAAAGAAGCCTTGGCGCAAGCCGCCACTAAGGGCAACAAAGCCGCCAAGGCCAGTGAGTTTGTGTTGTACCCAGATGCACCGCACGCGTTTCATGCGGATTACCGCACCAGTTATCGCGCCGCACCTGCGACGGATGGCTGGAACCGCGCTTTGGCTTGGTTCAAGCAATACGTCTAACGTATCCTTTGAACGCTTGTATCAAAGCGCGTTCAAAGGGATTTTGAGGTACGACACACCGTTGTCGTCTTTGGGCGGAAACTCACCCGCGCGGATGTTGACTTGCACCGCAGGCAAGATGAGCGTAGGCATCTCCAAGGTGGCATCGCGTGCTGTGCGCATGCGCACAAATTCGGCTTCGTCGATGCCGTCATGCAAATGGATGTTGTGTGCGCGTTGCTCGGCCACCGTGGTTTCAAAGCGTACTTCGCGCTCATTGGGCGGGTAGTCGTGACACATGAACAAGCGTGTGCTTGGATGCAAGCTCAAAATTTTGCGTACTGATGCGTAGAGGGTTTTAGCGCTGCCGCCAGGAAAGTCGCAACGGGCCGAGCCCACATCGGGCATGAACAAGGTGTCGCCCACAAACACGGCATCGCCAATGTGAAAAGCCACGCACGCAGGCGTGTGGCCAGGAACCGACATCGCTTGGGCGGTCAAGTTGCCAATGGCCAATGTTTCGTCTGCTTGCAGCAGGTGGTCAAATTGTGTGCCGTCTTCTTGGAAGGATGCTTCTAAATTGAACACACCTTTGAACACATGCTGGACCGCTGTGATGTGATGGCCAATTGCGGTGCGTCCACCCAAATTCGCTTTGAGATACGGCGCAGCCGTGAGGTGGTCTGCGTGAGCATGGGTTTCTAAGATCCATTGCACCTGTAGCTTTTTCTCTCGCACAAAGGCAATGACTTGATCTGCAGACTGTGTACTCGTGCGGCCTGACTTGGGGTCGTAGTCGAGCACAGAATCAATGATGGCGCAGGCGCTGCCCTCTTTTTCATAGACCACATAAGTCACGGTCCACGTGGCAGGGTCGAAAAAACCTTGAACAATGGGGCTGAGGATGTGGGTCATCGATCACATGCATTCATAAGAAGTCATCAATATAGGCGACTTTGAATGCAACATACGCCTTGAACGACATAGACCGGCAAAAAAAGGGACAATCGCTGCGTTGACTGATATCCACCAACGAGGACTTTTGTGAATCTGACCAGCTTGATTGAAACCTTCGGAGACCACTTCGTATTGGCCATGGGCGGTGCACTCATTGGTTTATTTTTTGGTTTTTTTGCCCAACGTTCGAAGTTTTGTGCTCGCGCTGCCGTCATTGAATGTTGCGATGGCACATGGGGCTCGCGTTTGGCCGTGTGGTTGATGGGTTTTGCTGTGGCCATTTTGGCGGTGCAAGCCATTGTGCTGGTGGGCTTCTTAAAGCCTGAGAGCTCGCGCCATTTGGGCTCGCCTGGCAGCATCTCGGGTGCCGTGGTGGGTGGCCTGATGTTTGGTATGGGGATGATCATGACACGCGGCTGCGCCAGCCGTTTACTGATTTTGTCGGCCAATGGCAATTTGCGCGCCCTGCTCTCTGGATTGGTGTTTGCCGTCACGGTGCAAGCCTCTATCTCTGGTTTGTTGGCCCCTGCACGTCAATGGGTCACGTCACTGTGGATGGTCGAAGGTGGCCCTGATCGCAACCTGCTCAACCTCACCAGCACATGGTTCGGCTTGGTGGTGGGCGTGGCCATCGGCGCTGCCGCTTTGTGGCGTTTGCGTCGCAGCGAAGACGGCAGTAACAATACATGGAACTGGGCGGGTGCCTTTGTCGGCTTGGCCATTGCTTTGGGTTGGGGCTTCACACAACTGATTGCGGGTGTGTCGTTTGAGCCTATCCCTGTTCAAAGCTTGAGTTTCAGCAGCCCTTCAGCCGAATGGCTTATGCGCACCTTGTCCACGGCCACAGCACCGAGCTTTGGCTTTGATGCGGGTTTGTTGCCCGGCGTGTTTGTAGGTTCTTTGGTGGCCAGCGTGATGTTTGGTGAATTCAAGTTTGAAGGCTTTCAAACTGAAAACAAGCTGGGCCACTATTTGACAGGCGCCGTGTTGATGGGCTTTGGCGCGGTGATGGCCGGTGGTTGCACCGTGGGCTCAGGTATGAGCGGTGGTGCGATTTTCTCGAACACCGCGTGGCTCACACTGGTGTCCATCATCCTTGGCGCTGGATTGACTTACAAAGCGCTCAAGTCAATCAACAGTCCTACTTAAGCCCGCCGCTTAGGGCGCTGGTAAGCCCGCTGCTTATTGCGCGGGGCAGCAAGCTGCGCCGTCTTTGGCACCCAGCTTGCGCAAGATGATGGCCATGGGGCAAAAGTTGGTCAGGCCAAACTGAAACAAGTTCAGGCCTACAAACGCTGTGAAGGCCAAGGCCCACTCGCTCACAAACACGGGGCTGGCCTCTACGCCCAAGGCCAGTGACACCATGATGAACAAGCCAGCGATGACTCGGATGTAACGTTCGACGGTCATTTCATTCACTCCAATTTTCAAAACTTTTAGACCGCAGCAAAGCCGGGGTTAGGCAACACGCCTTCGAGCTTCGGTGTGTTGAGCTTACGCTTAGACACCTTGCCGCCGCTGGCTTTGAGCCACTGCTCGGCCACTTCCCACACTTGCTTGAGGTTTTGGTTTTTCGCGTCTTCCGACACAGGCGCCCAGCCAGCCACTTTGTATTTTTTGTTCGCATCGATGAGCTTGCCCTTGAGTCGCATCTCGCCAATGCGATGACCCATCTTTTCGTTGGGCCGGCACACGTATTCCAGCCCCCCGACGCGCACCATGTCACCCCCTTGTTGGTAATACGGGTCCGGGTTGAACAAGTTGTCGCACACATCTTCAAGAATGGTTTTGATGGTCTCGCCCGTCATCTCAGACACCGTGGCGTACGAGTAAGTGGTGGCCGTCATGTCCATCAACCACTCACGGGTGATGGCTTGGCCTGGCAACAGGGAGGTTCCCCAACGAAAGCCCGGCGAAAACGCCATGTCTGCGCCTTGCACATCCATAAGTGCATCCAGCAACAACTGGTCACCTGTCCCGTTGAAGTTGCCACGGCGGTACAAGGTGCCTTCGGTGATGGCAAGCTTCTCGCTGAGTTTGGCTTCGTAGGGAGCACGAATTTTGGTGATGAGCGCTTCCATCTCTGGGTCAGCGGGCAGCATGTTGGAGAAGATGGGCAACAGCTTGTAGCGAAAGTCGGTGATCTTTTTGTTCTTCACTTCAAAGTCAAGCACGCCCAAGAACTTGCCGTTCGAACCCGCGTTGGTGACGATGGTCTTGCCGCCTTTGTTATTGACCAAGGTGGCAACAGGCATGCCGTCGTGGGTGTGGCCACCCATGATGGCGTCGATGCCGCTGACGCGACTGGCCATCTTCAAGTCCACGTCCATGCCGTTGTGTGACAACACGACCACCACCTGCGCACCTTTGGCGCGGGCTTCGTCGACCATTTTTTGCATGTTTTCGTCTTGGATCCCGAAGGCCCAGTCGGCCACCATGTAGCGCGGGTTCGCGATCGGTGTGTAGGGGAAGGCTTGGCCAATGATGGCGCAAGGCACGCCATTCATTTCGCGAATCACGTAAGGCTTGAACACCTGATCGCCAAAGTCTTGGGTCTTGATGTTTTGCGCCACAAAGTCAACCTTGCCTGCAAAGTCTTTGTTGACAATTTCTTGCACGCGTTCCATGCCGTAGGTGAATTCCCAGTGGCCGGTCATCACGTCGACGCCGAGCAATTTACAGGCGTCCACCATGTCTTGGCCATTGGTCCACAACGACGTGGCCGAGCCCTGCCATGTGTCTCCACCATCGAGCAGCAACGCGCCGGGTCGACTGGCTTTGAGACGTTTGACCAAGGTCGACAAGTGCGAGAAGCCCCCCACTTTGCCAAAGCGGCGCGCAGCCGTTTCAAAGTTGAGGTAACTCATGCCATACGCTTCTGCGCTGCCTGGACGCACGCCAGCGGTCTTGAGCAAATGCTCGCCCACCAAATGCGGTAACTTGCCCTTCATGCTGCCCAGCCCAATGTTCACACTGGGTTCACGGAAGTAAATGGGTTTGAGCTGCGCATGGCAGTCGGTCATGTGCAAAAACGACACCTGACCAAACTTGGGTATGTCGTACAGACCTTTGGCCGCAACGCCTGCATCGGCTTGGGCATAAGCGTTCATATTCAGGCCAGCCATGCTGCCTGCACCCATGACTTGCATAAATTCGCGTTTGGTTAAGTTCATATCAGCACCTACTTATTTATTGAGCGTAAAAAAACCGCAGCCGATTGCTCATGCTGCGGCGCTGAAGGGTTTATTTGTTGACCGGTGATGCGGGGTCGAGCAACAAGGCCATCACGTCTTTGATTTGGGTTTCAGTCAAGATGCCCTTATGGCCAAAACGTGGCATGTTGGAACAGGCGTTGTAAGCGCGTGCATTTTGAATCTTGCCCCAGGTGTATTCCACGATCGGTTTGGATTCTGCGCTGACTGGGTTGGTCACGCCGCGCATCTTCCCGTAGTTGTACAAGCTCGGGCCCAAGGTTCCGTAGGACAGTTCAGTCTGACTGATTTGGTGACAGTTGTAGCAATTACCGCCGTTGGCTGACTCTTCTTTGTCAGTCCAAGTTTTACCAGCGCCGCTTTGAGCTACTTTTTCACCTTCTTTGAAATCACCCAAATACTTGCCATCGGCCGGAGCCTTGATGGTTTGCATGTTGCGTGCTTCGATGGCGGCAGACACTTGGGTATCTAGGGCCACGCCCGTTTGGTCGGCAACGGCACACAAGCGGTTGTCTTCATCAGGGCTCAGGCGGTCGAGTTTGGCCTGACCTTGTGCGCGAAAGGATCGGGCCACCACGTCTCGCGTCAACTGGTCAAGGTCCGCGCTGGAGGGCATGGGCGTGGTGCAAGCAGCCAACACGGCTACCGAGAGGATGGCCATAGCCAATGTGTGTTTACGGTTCATGAGGAGTCCTTAACGCTGGATGGCTGCATTAACGTTTGATCGCTGGCGCGGTGGCTTCGCCACCTTTGCCGTTCACACCCATGTACACGCCCAAGGCGATGGTGGCATCGCTGCCGAACAAGGGGTAAGGGAAACGCTGCTGCCGGTAGCAGTCATTCAAGCGCAATTGAGCGCCCCACATTTGGCCGTTGGACACGCGGTAGGCGGGCCAAGCGCCAAAGCCATTGCCTGCGCCAGGGTTCTTGGTGAGGTTAGGCAGATCTTGCAAACGGATGCGTTTGTCATCTTGTGCGTGGCAGGTAGCACATGCGAAATCATGAGAACCACCGCGCATGAAGAACAGGCGCTTGCCCACTTCGTACATCTTGCGTTCTTCGACATGGCTTTGCGAGAGGTTGAACTTCATGCCCTTGGACTCTGAAGAGATCCAAGTGGCCAAAGCCGTCACATTGCTTTGCTCGCCTTGGCCAAACGCCGTCTTGCCAATGGTCTCAGCACTGAAACCTTGCAAATCTTGCATGCACGTCACCAGACGAGACTCTAGGTCTTGCACACGCCCGGTGTCGGCGAAATGGCGCGGCAACTCGACCCATGCGCCTTTGACCACGCCAGCCCCTTTGCCCAAATCGCACGTCTCAAGCGAAGCGTTTTTGGGGCCACGTTTTTGCTTCCACAGGTCTTCACCTTTGGCTTCAAACAATTCCGCAGGGTTACCGTCTTGCAACATAGCGCGGTATTCGGCAATGCTGTCACTCGACGATTTTTGGGCGAACGCAGCGGCAGACAAGCCGATGAGCCCTAAAGCAAAAATTAATTTCTTCATTCGTGTCTCCACTGCGTTCAGGGTCATTACGAAACGGTAGCTTCGTCAGAGCGGGTGTCGCCCTTGTTGTCTTTCCAAACCACGCCCACTTTGTCGCCAGCTTTAGCGCCTTTGATGGTGAACTGCAAGAACGGGTTCTTAGACACAGCGGGGCCCCACTCGGCCGTCATGACGACTTTGCCATTGAGGCTAGCGGTCACGTCTTGGATGTGCCATGCGGGAATGATTTTGCCGGTACCGTCTTTGCGTTGCCCGGATTCCATTTCGTGGCTCATCAAGACACGGATGGTTGCTTTGTCGCCAGCTGCTTGGGCGCGAATACGCATTGGATCTGCCATGTTGTTTCTCCTGAAATTTCTAAATTAGCCGCCGCAGCCGCCGAGTGTGACTTTGACTTCTTTCTTCGCGAAGAAAGCTTTGCCGTCGTTGGTGATCGCGATGGCGTACACGTCTGACGATTGGCCCATCTTGGCACGTGTTGAGAAGTTGGCTTCCACTTCTGGCGACACGTTGAACATGGCGATCAAAGCAGATGGATTTTTCTCAACCAGCAACAACATGCGCTTGACGTTGCCCAAGCTGGTGCTCACGCCCAATGGCACAACGGCACCGTTTTCAGCGATGTCTGGACCAGTGATGGTGACGTCTTTACTTTCCACGGGGGCTGCGCCACCCATGGCCTTGACAGCTTCTGCAACGCTCTTGGCGTCGAAAGCAGCTTTGTCAAACGCATGTGCGTATTGTGGGAACAGGCCAGTTGAGGCCAAGAGGCCTGCCACAGCGGCGCTGTGCTTGAGGGTCTCGCGACGAGTTTGCATGTAGTGCTCCTAAAAATGCGTGAAGTTATTTTGCCGCACCGGCTGCAAGCCAGTTAGCAATCGTTTTGATGTCAGCTTCTGGGGCAGATTGTGCGGGCATGGGAATAGGACCCCAAACACCCGAGCCGCCTACCTTGATTTTGCCTGCTAAGTAATCAACTTTTCCTGAATACTTTTTAGCGATATCGTTGAAGCTTGGGCCCACCACTTTGGTATTTTGCGCAT